>JBAVMZ010000085.1:0-3945 GCA_049690595.1 Occallatibacter sp.
CTTCTGATCCGCGTCAACTGCGTCGCCCGATACAACCGCGTGCGCGACGCAGTGCTTCAGATGGTTCTTGAGCAGCAACTTGCCGACGCCGCCCAGGGCCTGTTCCGCCGATGCCACCTGCGCCAGAATGTCGGCGCAGTAGCGGCCTTCCTCCACCATCTTGTGGAGCCCGCGCACCTGTCCCTCGATTCGCCGCAAACGTTTGAGCGCGCTCTGCCGCAGCTCCTCATCGACGGCGTACGCCAACCGCTCCGCCGTCGCGCAGTCATGTTGCATCACATCTTCCTCCAGGTTGCCAGCCGCAAACTGTTGCTCACCACGCTCACCGAACTCAGCGCCATCGCCGCGCTGGCGATCACGGGGCTGAGCAGAATCCCGAACGCCGGGTAGAGCACGCCCGCCGCGACCGGGATGCACACCGTGTTGTAGGCCAGCGCCCAGAACAGGTTCTGCTTCATCAGACGAAGGCTCGCGCGGGCGAGCAGGCGCGCCTGCACAATCAGGTTTAAGTCACCCCGCATCAGCGTCAGGTCGGCCGCTTCTCTCGCCACGTCGGTGCCGCTCGCGAGCGCCACGCCAACGTGCGCCGCCGCCAGCGCCGGAGCGTCGTTGATCCCGTCGCCGATCATCGCCACCCGGCGTCCCTCGGCCCGCAGCCGGCGCAACGTTTCCAGCTTGCCCTCCGGCAACACTCCGGCGACGACCTCTTCAATTCCCAGCTCTCCGGCAATCGCTCGCGCCGAAGACTCCTGATCGCCGGTCAGCATCACCACGCGTAATCCCGCGCCCCCGAGTTGTTCGACGACCGCCCGGGCGCCCGGCCGGGGCCGGTCAGAGAGATCAACGCAGCCCGCGAAACGGCCATCCACCGCGACCCAGATTGTCGTGCGGCCCGCAGTTGCGACGCTCTCGGCGGGCAGGGCGACACCGCGCTCTTCCAGCAGCGAGCGTCTTCCCACGAGCGTAAGCTTCCCCTCGACGCGGCCCTCCGCCCCGAGTCCGGCCAATGCCGAGAAGTCATCTACACTTCGCAGCGCCAGTCCGCGACTCTCAGCCAGCGCCACGACGGCTCGGCCGAGCGGATGCTCCGATGACTTCTCAATCGAGGCGAGCACTCGCAGCAACTCCTCTTCCGTCCAACCCTCGGCGGGCGTGACGGCAACCACTGCAGGCCGGCCCTCGGTGAGCGTTCCGGTCTTGTCGAAGACCACCGTATCGATGGACGCCATCCGCTCCAGCGCTTCGCCGCCGCGCACCAGAATGCCCAGTTGCGCGGCGCGCCCGGTGGCCACCATGACGGCCGTCGGAACGGCCAGCCCCATGGCGCACGGGCAGGCGATAATCAGCACGGCCACACTCGCGGCGGCGGCTCTGGCGATGTCGTGACCGGCAATCATCCAGACCGCGAACGTCAGCAGCGAGATGCCGAAAACCGCTGGCACGAAGACCGCGCTCACGCGGTCGGCCAGACGCTGCATCGGCGCCTTCTCGCCTTGCGCCGCGCGCAGCAGGCGCAGCACTTTTTCGAGCATCGTCTCGCCGCCGAGCGCCGTCACGCGCACTCGCAGCACGCCCTGGCCGTTCGTCGTTCCGCCGATCACCGCCGAGCCGGACTGCTTGTCCACGGGCTCGGGTTCGCCAGTCAACATCGACTCGTCCACGCCGCTCGCACCGCTCAACACGACCCCGTCGGCGGGCGTGCGCTCGCCAGGCCGCACGACCACGATGTCGCCCAGTTGCAACCCGTCGAGCGGCGTGTCAATCTCTTCCCCGTCTTTCTCGACTCGCGCCGTGGCGGGCTGCAAGCGGGCGAGCGCCCGCATCGCCGAGGAGGCACTGCGCCGCGCACGCGCCTCAAGCACGTTGCCAACCAGCACCAGAGCCAGGATGAAGACCACCGCTTCGAAGTAAACCTCCGCGGCCACGCCGTGTGACTGAAAGGCGGCAGGTGCGAACGTCACGGCCGTCGAGTATAGAAACGCCGCTCCGGTGCCCACCGCGATGAGCGTGTTCATGTCGCTGGTGCGATGCCGTGCAGCGGCCCAGGCCTTCAAGTAGAATCGCCCGCCGGCAAAGACCATCGCCAACGCCGAAAGAAACAACAGCGTCCACCGCAGCATTCCCGGCGGGACTTCGTAAAGCGCCGGCAGCAGGGACCGAATCGGCGCATCGAGCCACATCGTGATGCGATGCAGCAGTGGATCGGCGCTGCCATGGCGCATGAGCGGCATTGACAGCGTCATGGCCACGGCAGCGGCAACAAACGCGCCTGCCATCTGGGCACGCAGACGGCGATAGGCCGACTCGTGCTCCCGCTCCTGCTCGTTCTGTTCGGCCGTAGCGCTGCGGCCGGGCTCGCTCAGCGACGCCTCGTAACCGGTATCGTTGATGGCCGCCACCAGCGACTGCGGCGAGACGGTCAGCGGGTCGTATTCCACCGTCGCCCGCTCCATCATCAGGTTGACCGACGCCGAACGCACTCCGGCCTGCGACTCCAGGGTCCGCTGCACGAAGGACTGGCACGCGGCGCAAGTCATCCCTTTCACCGGCAGCGTGGCCCGCGCCAGCACGGTGGCGTCAGACGGCATGGGCCGTGAAACCGATTGCATTGATGGCATCGACGATCTCCTGTCGCGTCGCCTTCTCCGCGTCATAGTTCACTGAAGCCGAGCCGACCTCGACATGCACCGTGCCGGCTTCGACGCCATCCAGCTTCTGCAAAGCAAGCGCGACGCGCCGCACGCAAGCGCCGCAGTGCATCCCGTCAATGGACAGATCGAGTTTCATTGCCGTATACCCCTACCCCCTATACTTGGACGTAAGAGTTACTGGTGTCAAGCGTCATCCGGGCGGGTCATTGCACTCGCCAGGCGCGGGCGTGCCGCCAGTACTGGCTCTGCCGCTGGCTTCGGGTTACACTTCGATTTGGAGTTGCCTCAGACCGTCCTTGCCTCAGTCCGGTAGGGTTTTCGCGCTTGCCCTCAGCGCGGGGGTTGACGTGTGTTCGCCCGCATACCCTTCCGGCGTCCCTTCTTCCCGATCGACATTTGAACGACGAAAAAGGAAATCCAGGCAATGGAACTGTCTTTGTACGGATGGGACAACGATTACTCCCTCGCGCTCGCTCAGGCGTGCGCTGAGCGTCGTAAACCCTTGGAAGCGGGGCGCGTAGTGGCGTCGAGCCGTGGTTGGTGCCGTCTCGCGTGCGCCGGCGGCGAGCGCGACGCGGTCCTGAGCGGAGCCCTGCTCGAAACCGCGGGCGCCGCTCGCCCGGTGACGGGCGACTGGGTCGCGCTCGAGCCGGATACGGGCCGCATTCGAGCCGTGCTCGACCGCCGCACTTGCGTCCTGCGCAAGAAGGCAGGCAAGGCGAGTGAGGCGCAGGCGCTTGGTGCCAATGTCGACGTGCTGTTCCTCGTCATGGGACTCGATGGCGACTACAACCCGCGGCGTCTGGAGCGCTATCTTTTGCTGGCCGCCGAAAGCGGCGCGGAGCCGGTGGTGGTGCTCAACAAGAGCGATCTCTGCGACGATCTCGTGCCGCGCCTGAGCGAGATTGGCCGGCTGACATCGGCGCCCGTGGTGGTGATGGCGGCAGTCGAGGCGGGCGCGGCCGGACAACTGCATCGCTATGTCGAGCCAGGCCGGACGGCGGCACTGGTGGGCATGTCGGGAACCGGCAAGTCGACCATCGTCAACGCGCTGCTCGGCGAGCTGCGGCAGGCGACCGGCGACGTGCGGGCGGACGACGGCAAGGGCAGGCACACCACGACCACGCGGGAGTTGTTTCTGCTGCCGCAGGGCTGGCTGCTCATGGACACGCCGGGCATGCGCGAATTGGAAGTGTGGAGCGAGGGCGTTCCCGTGCAATCCGCCTTCGAGGACATCGCGCAGGCGGCTTCGCGCTGCCGCTTTCGCGATTGTATGCATCAGGGCGAGCCGGGT
>JBAVMZ010000086.1:0-10245 GCA_049690595.1 Occallatibacter sp.
ACCCCGGAGAGCACCCGCGAGACCGTCATGGTGCCCACGCCGGCCAGGCGCGCCACATCGCTCATGGTCGGCTTGCGCGGCGCGGCGGGCTTGCGATCTGGCTTACGTGCCTTCTCCTGCGGCTTCTGGTGCTTGTTCCCGGCGCCTTCCTCGGCCATGGCAAACTCCTCTCCGCGCTCGTCACGCTTAACTCAGGCAAGCCAACTTCATCCTACTGCGGCGAAAGGGGCTTCGGCACCAGGGCGGGATGTTTCCCCCGGACAATCGCATGAAGACGCGCGAACCCAAGTTGGGCGATCATCTTGAAAGGGCACGGGGTCAGAAGCTGCGGAAAGGCTCCTAAGGGACGGCGAAAGTCCCCGAAGACCATCCCGCAGGGGCTAAAGCCCTACTGATTTTGCGGCACTTACGGCACGACTGAAGTCGTGCCCTGACACAAGACCGCCTCCATCCGAGCTTTTCGCTGCCTCTGATCCCGTCCCCTCTCAAAACCCGCCATTGAGCGGGATCTGCTTCTTCATGCAGTTGCCCTGGATGCTTCTCCCGGTCAGGGCTGCGGGCAGACACCGTTCTGGAGGTCCAGGGAGGCCTGCGCGACGCTCTCCGGCCGGCCCAGGTCGCGCCAGTAGGCTCCGTCGGCGCGGAAGGCCGCAATCTTCTCGCCCCGCGCGGCCAGGCGCAGGTACGCATCGACGATCGAAAAGGCGCCCTGCTCTTCCAACAGAGGGAAGAGGGGCGGCGAGATCACGTGAATGCCGGCGAAGGCCAGCGGGGTGGCGCCCTCAACGCGTCGCGCCCACTCCGTTTCGCCGTCGCGCCGCCGGCGACGCCCGCAAAGCAGACCCTCGGCGTCGAAGAGCAGCAGGCGCGAGGAATCGCGCTGCTGGACGGCTAGCGTGGCCAGCGCGCCAGCGGCCCGGTGCGCGCTCACCATGCAGCCCAGGTCGATCGTGCTCAGCACGTCCACGTTGTGCAGAATGAAAGGCTCGTCGCTCTCCGCGCCGTCCTCCAGAAAGAACCGCGCCGCCTGCTTCAGCCCGCCGCCGGTGTCGAGCAGCAGGTCTTCGCGCGAGACTTCGATCCTCATGCCGAAGTTGCCGTTGGCCACAAGGTAGTCAACGATCATTTGCGCGTGGTGATGCGCGTTGACCACGACCTGGCCGACGCCGAAGCGCCGCAGGCGCGCCAGCGCGAGTTCGAGCATGGTGCGGCCGCCCACCTCCACCAGCGCTTTGGGCCGCTCGTCGGTCAGCGGGCGCAGGCGTGTGCCCAGCCCCGCCGCCAGCACCATCGCCTTCATCGGCCCATCTTCTCCAGCTCGATGTGGCGCACCTGGACCTCGACGCCTGCCGCGCGCAAGTGCCGCGCCAGTTGCTCGGCCAGGTAGACCGAGCGATGCTGCCCGCCGGTGCAACCGAAGGAGACCATAAGGCTCTTGAAGCCGCGCTGCCGATAGTTGGCCACGCTCGCGTCCACCAGCGAAACCACAGACGCCAGGTATTGATGCACCGCATCGTACTGGCGCAGGTACTCGATCACCGGCGCATCCTTGCCCGTCACTTGCTTGTACTGCTCCTCGCGCCCTGGATTCGGCAGGCTGCGCGCATCGAAGACAAAGCCGCCGCCGTTGCCCGAGGCGTCGGCCGGCATCTGGCGGTGAAACGAAAAGCTGAAGACGCTGACCGTGAGCCCGCCGGCGGCGGCGCTCAGCCCCTTGAGCTTCTCCGATTCGGTCATCGCGCCGAGGGCCTCGAGCAGCGCCGGCAGCGGAATCGGCAGCCGCACGTTTTCCCTGAGCCACTTCAGGTTCTTCAGCGCATAGGGAACGCTCTCGAGGAAGTGCGGTTTGCGCTCGTAGAAGCCGCGGAACCCGTACGCGCCGAGCGCTTGCAGGATGCGCACGTAAACGTACGCGTAGTAGTGCTCCAGGAAGGCCTCGCGGCCGATGTTGGCGTAGCCTGCGAGCTCCTCCAGATAGTGGTCGAGCAGCGTCTGGCGCACCGCGGGCGGCAGGTCGGCCTTGGCGTCGAAGAGCATGGAGGCAATGTCGTAGTGCAGCGCGCCGCGGCGTCCGCCCTGGTAGTCGAGGAACCACGGCTGCCCGTCGCGCACCATCACGTTGCGGGACTGGAAATCGCGGTAGAGAAAGTAGTCGTGCGGAGCGGTGAGCAGGAAGCGCGTGAGGCGGCCGAAGTCGTCTTCGAGAGCCTGCTCGTTGAAGGGAATGCCGGCCAGGCGCAAGAAGTAGTACTTGAAGTAATTCAGGTCCCAGGCGATCGACTGCCGGTCGAAGCTGGCGCGCGGATAACAGACCTTGTAATTGAGGTCGCGCCCGGCCACAACCTGGAAGCGCGGCAGCACGGCCACCGCGCGCCGGTAGGCCTCCATGGCTTCGTCGTCCAGCGCCTCGCCCGCGCGATGGCTCGCGAGAAAGCCGAAGAGGGTCGTGTCGCCCAGGTCTTCTTCGAGGTACGCGCCCTGGCTCAGCTCCTCGGCGTAGATCTCCGGCACAGGCAGCCCGTGGCGCCGGAAGTGCCGGGAAAACTCAAGGAAGGCGAGATTCTCCTCGCGCACCCCGTAGACGACGCCGACCGCGCTGCGGCCTCCGCCGGCGAGGCGCAGAATCGCCCGCCCCGAGCCGCCGAGCTGGCCCTGGATGGGCCGCATCTCCTCCACCGCCGCCCCGAATTGCCGCTCGAACAACCTCTTCAGAATCTCCATCTCGGTCTTTCCGCTCGATTCATGCCGTCTTCTCACGATAACGATACCGCCGAATCCGGCGCAAGACCAACCCGAAGCGCGCCCGCGCCCCGGCCCTGGAATATTTCCCTTGCGGATATATCCGTAACCGTCATATAGTCTCCCCATTGTGAAAGAACCCTCCGCTCCCGCTCCACTCACCGCCTCCGTCTTCGCCATCCTGCTTGCGCTGGCCGGCGGCGACAAGCACGGCTACGCCATCATGAAAGAGGCGCTGGCGCCCGAGGGCGGCGGCGTCGCGCTCGGCCCCGGAACCCTCTACGGCTCGCTCGACCGCATGATGCGCGACGGCCTCGTCAAGGAGTCCGGCCTCTCCGACGACGAGCGCCGCCGCTACTACCGCATCACCGGCCTGGGCCGCAGGTCGCTGGCCCGCGAGCTGGAGCGGATGGCAGCCACCGTCGACGCCGCCCGGTCGCAGGGCCTGGTCCCCGCCGGAGGCCGCCGATGACCGCCCGCGCCGCTGGCTGGCTGCGCGCCTACGCCGCCGCCCTGCGCCTTTACCCCAAGCCCTTCCGCCAGGAGTACGCGCCGGCCATGCTGCAGTGCTTCCGCGACGCACTGGCCGGCGACGCCCTTCCATCCCGGCGCCTTATCCCGCTGGTCCTCCGCGACCTCGTCGTTTCTCTTGCCAAGGAGCACATTGCCATGCTGCGCGAAGCCTACGGCCGCCCCGCCCTGGTCTACAACTTCCTCGTCCTCAGCGCCCTCGCCACCGGCCTGGCCCTTGCCCTCTACGCCATTCCCCAGCAGGTGCTGCGCCAGGGCCTGAACGATCCGCAGATCGCCATGGCCACCGACCTGGCCGCGGCGCTGGAGAAGGGCGGCCTCACGGAGATGCTCCAGCAGGGCGCGCTGCCCGCCATCGCCGGCGGCTCGGCGCGGGTCGACATGGCCCGCAGCCTCTCGCCCTTTGTCATCGTCTACGACGACCAGGGCCGCCCGCTCGCCTCGCAGGCCGTGCTCAACGGAGAAACGCCCGCGCCGCCCGCCGGGGTTTTCGAGAACGTGCGCCAACACGGCGAGGCGCGCCTCAGCTGGCAGCCCATCCTCGGCAGGGAGCACGGCGTCCGCATCGCCGCCGTCATCGAGCGCGTGCGCGGCGCCCAACCGGGCTTCGTCCTTGCCGGGCGCAATATGCGCGAGGTCGAGGCGCGCGAGGAGCAGGTAAGGCAGATGGCCGGCCTCACCTGGATTGGGATGCTGGGGGTGATTCTGGTGGGAACCGCGGCCTTCGGATGGTACACGCGGCCACGGGCAGAAGCCTGAGCCGTTCCTCTTCTTCCGGGGCGGGTTTCTTCGCCGGCGGAATACCGGAGCGAGCCGCCGGTTCCAGGGAACTCGGGAGCCAGCTTCTAACTGGACAATTTCAGTCCATAGTTCTCCCATCCCCAATGCCCGAGTTATTATTTCTGACTCTTCCGCTCCGAAACTGCCGGGGCGAGCCAAGGCCACTGGATCAACGCCAGATTTCCGCAAGAATCCTGGAGATTTCGGTGCGGCGTGGCCGAAACGGGAGTAGGATTCTCGCCGTGTTGTATTTCCTGTCCAGTGGAGGTTCGAACCTATGATGAAACTCGCAAGACTCGGGGTTCCTGCCGCCGCGGCGTTCTTCTTCCTGCTGACCGTGGCCGGCGCACGCGCGCAAACCACAACCATTTACCTCTGCATTGGATCGACTTCCAGCAATTTCGGGGCAAGCCAGTACGCGAGTTGCCCGGCGTCCAAAGCCACTCTGGTCACATCGCTCTCGTTCGGGGCCCAGTTGACGGGGGTCGCCGGCACCGGCACCGGGACGAACCCGACTTTCGTGCCTGGCGCGCTCACCTTCGTGCACTCGACCGACGCCACGACGGCGCCCTTCGGGCGCGGCTTGATGTCCGGCCAGCCCATGGCCGACCCGATCGCCATCGGCATCAACATGAAGGCGGCTTCCGGAACGACCCAGAACGTGACCATCCTGCTGCAGGCTCCGATTGTCACCAACCTGACCACCGCCACCACGGGCGGGACGCCCGCCGAGTCGGTTTCGCTCTATTACACCCAGATCACTGTGATCGATAACTCCGTCAGTCCGCCCAAGACGTTCACCTGGAAGACGAAGTGAACGCTCGCGTATGCGGGCCGGAGCTTGTTTCGAATGCGCCGCCGGCGCCAACCGGTTTCAGCGGCCCACTGGGCCGCCAGCCTTCCCAGGGAGGATTCGGATTGTGAAGTCGCGCATCTTTATCTTCTGTCTGCTGCTCTGCGTTCCGGGCGCGGCCCTGGCGCAGACCATCGTTGTCAGCTTCGGAGCCCAGCCGGCGCTGTGTACGCCCGCGTCGCTGGCCACCAAGAGTTCGACCGCAGTCTGTTCGCCAACATCGAGCTTTGTGGCAAGCTCCTACTCCTGGAGCGGGACACTGGCTTACGGCTCAGGCGGGCCGAATACGGGTGGAAAGGTCTCGCTCGCCGATCAGCTCATGATCAAGCCCATCGACGATTCCTCGACGGCGCTGCTGATCGGGCTTCTTAAGGGCGTCATGGAGACCGGCAACCAAACCAACAGCATGCTGATCGCGGTCTACCGCTCGACCTCCGATCTCTCCGCGGGCGTCTCTCCGGTCTACACGGTCCTGCTCTCGCTTCTGGTCGTGCCCACGGAACTGCGCGCGCTCGATTCGACGGGAAGCACCCCGCAGGAGTTCCTCAGCGTCGCGTTCGAAGAGATCCAGGTCACTGTGAATACCATCAATTCGACGGGCAAGGTGACGGCGACCTACACCTACACCTACAACCGCAAAACGAATACGCTGAGTTAGGAGTGATGCCATGCCATTCAGAATCCATCCCGGCTGGACGCTCGCCGTCCTGTTGCTCTGCTCGTCTTCGGCCATCGCCGCCCCGCCGGCTTTCGCCTGTATAGGCGGCACACAGACAATCAAGGCCAACCCGGCCGCGGGTTGCCCAAGCGGGACCCAGGCGGCGTTAAGCGGCGTCTCCTTCGACGGGACCACCAGCCTGACGATTTCAGGCACAGGCACGGGTGAGGGCAAGGCGAACTTCACCTCGATCGTGATCACCAAGGGGCGCGACGCGGCCACCGATGTGCTGCTTTCGGACCTCTCCGGCAAGACCTTGATCGGGACGATCGCCATCGGCGTCTACCTGAGCGGCAACACCGGAGCGTCGGTCACCCCGGACTACAACCTGCTGCTGTCCAATGTCTACGTCACGAACTGGAGCTGGTCGGTGGCGGCCGGCAACTCGTCCGCTCTGGTCGAGAGCGTGACACTTACCTTCCAGAAGCTGGTTCTGGTCGATAACAACACCAAGCAGACCGTCACCTGGGACCCGGTGAAGAACACCGTGAATTGAGGCGCTGCCAGGCGAGCGGGAGGGCAGCCCTTCCCCAGCTGCCTACTCCCACTCGATCGTTCCCGGCGGCTTCGACGTGATGTCGTAGACGACGCGGTTGATGCCGCGGACTTCGTTGACGATGCGGCTGGAGATCCGTTTGAGCACCTCGTGCGGCAGCGGCGCCCAGTCGGCCGTCATGCCGTCCTCGGAGTGCACGGCGCGCACCGCGCAGGTGTAGGCGTAGGTCCGCTGGTCGCCCATCACGCCCACGCTCATCACCGGCAGCAACACTGCGAACGACTGCCAGATCTTCGAATAGAGCCCGGCGGCCTTGATCTCGCCCACCACGATCTCGTCGGCCTCCTGCAGCAGCTTCACCCGCTCCGGCGTCACCTCGCCCAGGATGCGCACCGCCAGCCCCGGCCCAGGGAACGGCTGACGGCCCAGAATCTCCTCCGGCATACCGAGGTCGCGGCCGATCCGCCGGACCTCATCTTTAAAAAGGTCGCGCAAGGGCTCGATCAGCTTCAGCTTCATCCGTTCGGGGAGCCCGCCCACGTTGTGGTGGCTCTTGATGGTCTGGCTCGGCCCCTTCACGCTGGACGACTCGATCACGTCCGGGTAGAGCGTGCCCTGCACGAGCCAGTCCACTCCGCCGGTCTCTTTAGCGATGCGGTTGGCCTCGTCGTCGAAGACGGCGATGAACTCGGCCCCGATGCGCTTGCGCTTGGTCTCCGGGTCGGTCACGCCGGCCAGTTGCCTGAGGAAGCGCTCGCTGGCGTCCACGGCGACGATGTGCAGCCCCAGCTTGTCGCGCAGGTTGCGCTGCACGTTCTCGAACTCGTTTTTGCGCAGCACGCCGTTGTTGACAAAGATGCAGGTCAACTGGCTGCCGATGGCCCGGTGCACCAGCACCGCGGCGACCGACGAATCGACCCCGCCGGAGAGCCCGCAGATGACGTGGCCCGCGCCCACCCGCTGGCGAATCTGCTCGACGGTGGTCTCGATGAAGTGCGCCGGGGTCCAGTCGCCCGCCGCGCCGCAGATGCGGAAGAGGAAGTTGCGGATCAGCTCCGGCCCCAGCGGCGTGTGATGGACCTCGGGGTGGAACTGCACCGCCCAGATGCGGCGCTCCTCGTTGGCGATGGCGGCCAGCGCGTTTTCAGTGACGGCCACGCGGCGGAATCCCTCGGGCAGCTCGAGCGCCTCGTCGCCGTGGCTCATCCAGACGTGCATGGAAGCGGGCAGGCCGGCCAGCAGCGGCGTCGAGCGGTCCTCGAGCGCCACCTCCGCGTGCCCGTACTCGCGCCGCGGGGCCGAGCGGACCTTCCCGCCCAGGTTATGCACGATGAAGTGCAGCCCGTAGCAGACGCCCAGCACCGGCACGCCCAGCTCCAGCACGCGCGGGTCGGCGGCCGGGGCGTCCGCGTCGTACACCGACGAGGGCCCGCCGGAGAGGATGATGCCCACGGGGTCCAGGGCCTGAATCTCGCTGAGCGGCGCCGTGCACGGCAACACCACGGAAAAGACGTTCTGCTCGCGCGTGCGGCGGGCAATCAGCTGCGTATACTGCGAGCCGAAATCGAGGATGACAATTGTCTGGGTGGCCACAGATCAGTGTGGCAGGGGCCGGGGCGAGCTGTAAAGACGCTTCCGAACGCCGGTTCCGCGAGGCTGGGCCGCGAAACCGGTGTAGAATTCGGCTCAGGAACGGCGTTTCCAATGGGCGTTGTCGACGATGTTCGCCAGGTGTTGCAGGATTCTCCAGCCCCCGAACTGCGGGAAATCCGAGGCCAATTTGCCATCGTGGACAAGCGGCTTGACGCGATGGAGGAGATCAACCGCGTCCGCTACGAGGCCATCGTCCAGCGCCTGGAACAGATCCAGCAGTCGTTTGCCTTCGACAAGCGCATCTCCAGCCTCGAAGAAGACAAGCGCCGTTCGGCCTGAGACTGCGACCCGTAGCGTCTTGGAAATAGCTCAAGTCCGAATCCACGCGCTCAAGCGGCCCATCAATCGTAGTGGCGCCGCGCTTGCAGGAAGTCGATGCGTGTCTCGGTGACACGGTAGACCAGCCGGTGCTCCTGGGTGATACGCCGGCTCCAGCAACCAGCCAGCTCAAATCGAAGCGGTTCGGGCTTGCCGATGCCGCCGAATGGGTCGGCCAGCACAGCTTCCGCCAACTCCAATGTGCGCAGGGCGACTCTGCGGTCGGTCTTGATCCAATAGACCAGGTCTTCCCGGAATCCCTGCAGAAAGTTGACCGCCCACTCGATCTTCCGGCTCATCGGCTACGGTTAGCCTCGCGCTTCCGGGAGAGATTCCAGACCCAGTGAGCTTCGCAACTCCTGAAGGGAGGCTGCGGCGGACTGCGCTGGGGGAGGCAGACTGTCCCTCTTCTTGGACTCTGCCAGCGCCCGCAGGAGCCGCGCGGCGTTCTTCGGCGAGCGCAGCAGGTGCGCCGTCTCCATCAGACCGGCCAACTCGTCGGCCGCGATCATGGCGACGTCGCGCGCCCCCCGCCGGCGGACAATCACCACCTCGCGGTCGTCGGTCACCCGATCGAGGAAACCGGCGAGCTTCTCGCGCAGCGCGGTATACGTGGTTTCAACGGCCATGGAGCTCCTCCATCCCGAACGTACAGCTTATCTGTCCTTCGGTCAAGGGCCCGGAAGTGACCCAGATCCGCCGCAACTACTTCCCCACGCCCGGCCCCTTGTAAATCACCCCCGCCTTCATCACGAACTGCACATCCTGGAGAACGCGTACGTCTTCCAGCGGGTTCTTTTCGACGGCAATCATGTCGGCCCATTTGCCTGCCTCGATCGTCCCCGTCTTCGCGGTCCAGCCCATCAGATCGGCCGCGTTCACCGTCGCCGTCTGCAATGCCGCCAGCGGGGTCATCCCCAACTGGTTCACGTAGACGTCCAGCTCGTGCGCGTTCAGCCCGTGCGGATAGACCGCCGCATCCGTGCCCAACGCGATTTTCACGCCCGCCCGCATGGCGCGCTTGATGTTGCTCTTCGCCACCGCGCTGATCTCCACCATCTTCTGGTGCGAGTAGGCCGGCAGATGCCCGTTCTCCACCTGCCAATCCTCCAGATAGAGCGTTGGCACCAGATACGTGCCGTCCTTCTTCATCTCCGCGATGTCCTCGTCGTCGATGTAGCTGCCGTGCTCGATGGAGTCTACGCCGGCCATGGAGGCCCAGAGGATGCCCTGCGCCCCATGAGCGTGGGCGGCGACCTTGCGGCCCAGGCGGTGGGCGTCGGCCACAATCGCCTTCATCTCTTCCAGCGTGTACTGCGCAGCCTGCGGGTCGTCGCCCTTCGAGAGCACGCCGCCGGTGGCGCATATCTTTATCAGGTCGGCGCCGTACTTGATGTTCTGCCGCACCCGCTGCTGCACCGCGGCAATGCCGTCGGCCACGCCGTCGCCCGTCGCGTGGTAGCTGAAGGGCAGCAGATCGTTGTCGCAGTGGCCGCCGGTGATGCCCAGCGCCGGCCCGCTCACCTGCATGTGCGGCCCGGCCACCTGGCCGGCGTTGATGGCGTCGCGCAGGTCCACGTCCGTATAGCCGCTGGCGCCCACGTTGCGCACGCTGGTGAACCCGGCCAGCAGCGTCGTCCGCGCGTTCACCACGCCGTTGATCGCCTCCTTGGCGTCGGTCGAGATCAGCTCACGGTAAGGGTCGAAGTCGGGATTGCCGGTCAGGTGCGTGTGCACGTCGATCAGCCCGGGGAGCACGGTCAGCGTGCTCAGGTCGATCACCGTGTCGCCGGCCCGTGCGGGAACCTGCGCTGTCGGCGCAATCGACTGGATCGTCTGCCCGGTGACCACAATGGTCTGGTTGTCGGCCACCGCTCCGGTGCGCACGTCGAGCAGGTGGCCGGCCCGCACCAGCGTGCGCGGCGCGGCGGCCGGTTGCGCGACGAGGCAGGCCGCAGCCGCAAGGACGATGGAAAAGGCCAGGAAACTCCGTTGAATCTGCATCGGGCAACCTCCGCGGGGGACCGCAAACGGAGTCTACCAGACTACGTCCGCCGCCCGCCCGGCACCGTCGGCCCGCGTCCTATAATTGCGCCGTGAACAAGCCGGGGCTCTCTTCGCGCCGTACTTTTCTGCAAGCCGGGACCGTGGCAGCCG
>JBAVMZ010000087.1:0-6456 GCA_049690595.1 Occallatibacter sp.
GTCCGCGGATTCGGGCTCGCCGGGCAGCGGAGGCATGGTTTCAGGATCGCTCACGGGCGGACCTCCTTTCCCATGGCCGGGGCGGGGCTGGGCGGCGGTGCGGCCGGGCCTTCCAAGTCCGGATCGAGAATCTCCACGTCGCCCTGCTTGCGCAGGTTATTGAGCCAGTCGTCGAAGAGCACGTTGACCTCGCGTTCGAGCAGGACCTCTTCGATGCGCTGCGAGACCTCGGCGAGCGGCGGAATGGTCTCGCCCGGCGCGTACTGGGGCAGGAGCGTCCGCAGGTAGAAGGTCTCGATCTCCTGCGGCGCGATTTGAATGCCCTGGCGGAAGCGTTGCTCGATGAAGCGCAGAATTTGCGACCGGTCGCGGAGCCTTCGCTCGACGCGCTCCGGGGTGAGGCCGTGGGCGGCAAGGAAAGCGCGCCATCCCTCGGGGGTGGCGCAGTTGGCATGGACGCAGGCGGGCAGCTCGCGGCGCAGCTCGGAGAGGCGCTGGTCCAGCTCAGCCTGCGCGGGCTCGTCGGCCTGGGCTTCCTGGCTACGGATCTGCTGCTGGATGAGAGCTCGCTCGATGAGTTGCTCGAGGGCGCGCCGCGGGGTGAGGACGCCAAGGCCGGTCTGGGCTGGGTCGAGGACGGCGAGGCGCAGTTCCAGGTCCACGTCGCTCCAGAGAATGGCCTGGTTGTTGACGACGGCGACGACGCGGTCGAGCAACTGGGCGTCAGCGGGGGGCGCGGGGTTCTGGCTTTCGACTTGGCCCTTTGCCACGCTCGGGACAGGCTCCGGGGCGCCCGGCGGCGCTGATTGGCCGTGCATGGCGGCGGCGAGGCCGAGCGCGAGGGCAAGGCGGACCGGATTCGAAGGCAGGCGGCGCATCAGAAGCTCTGTCCCAGGCTGAAGAAGAAGTTGAAGTGGTTGGCTTCGCCCACGTGCGGCTTGGCCGAGGTATGGGAGTAGTCGTAGATGACCGGGTAGATGGGCGGATTCAGGTTATAGCTGAAATCGAAGCGAATGGGGCCGACCGGGGTATGGTAGCGCAGGCCGAGGCCGGGGGCGTGGGAGAAGTAGTTGAAGCTGCAGGCGCCCTGCTGTCCGGTGGAGGTGATGGGGCCGGTGGGCGGATTGTCGAACTGCTTGCATGTGTCGCGGTCGGGCTGGTGGATGCGCACGGCGCTGGCCCAGGCGTCGGAGGCGTTGGCGAAGACGTTTCCCATGTCGTGAAAGAGGACCAGGCTGACCGAGTTGCCGAGCCAGGGCAGGCTGGGCGGCGGCAGGCGCAGCTCGGTGGAGTTGACCATGGCGCCGGCTCCGCCGACCGGGTAGCCGGTGATGGGGTCGCGGGGACCGGCGGCGTTGATGGAGAAGCCGCGCAGGCTGGTGGGTCCGCCGGCGTAGAGCCGCTCGGGCAGGGGGAGCAACTGCTGGTTGCCTTTGCCGTAGGCCCGCTCCTGGCCGTAGCGGGTGTTGCGCGCGACGACAAAGCGGCCCTTGCCGAAGGAGTAGTAACTGGAGTTCGACAGGTCGAGGCGGTTGAACTCGACCTCGGCGCCGAAGTGGTTGCCGGAGAGGAACTCCTGGAAGCTGGTGTAGCTGCCGCGGTGGGCGTCGAGGGGGGAGTCGCGGGTGTCGCGAATCCAGGTGATGCCGGGGCCGGCGACGCGGACGGCGGTGGAGAGCTCCGGGATCTCTTTCAGATAGACCTGGAGGCTGGTGGCCGAGACCTTGACGCGGCGGAAGCTGAACTCGTAGTCCAGCGTGTTTGCACGGGAGAGGCGGCTGCCGGCGGAGAAGTGTTCGGTCCAGCGCACGCCGGCTTCGAGTTTGGAGGCGACGTAGGTGGTGACGTCCTGGGAGTTGGCGTAACCACCGGAGAAGGTGAAGCCGAAGTCGCGGTTGCCGTAGAAGTGGGGGTTCTGGTAGAGGAGCTTGAGGCGCTGCTCGAGGAGGCCGTAGGTGCCCTGGAGCGAGGCCGACTGGTCGCGCCCGAAGAGGGCGTTGCGGGTGATGTCGACCAGGATGCGGGGGCTGGCGCCGAGCTTGCCGTTGGGACTGCAACGGACGCCGGCGGCGATGGCGTTGGCGCAGTTGTTCTGCGGTGTGCCGGTCTGCGCCTCGGCGCCGAAGCCGTAAGTGAGCGCCCAGCGGCGGGCCTCGACCGCTTGGAGGAGGACGGTCTTGTCGATCTCGCTGCCGGAAGGATTCTCGACGGCGAGGTCGACCTGGTTGAAGAGGGCGAAGTCGTAGAGGTTGCGCTGGGTTTCAAGCAGCGCCGACTCGTTGAGCGGGTCGCCGGGGTGCAGGGTGATGGCGCGAGCGACGGTGTCGGGACGGGTGTAGCGCAGGCCGGTGATCAGCACCTTGCGGACGAAGATCTGCTGACCCTCGACGATGTGGAAGACGACGTCGACGATACCGGGGGCGCCGTCGCGCGGCAGGGGGGCGACCTCGACGCGGGCCTGGTCGAAGCCGCGGCTGAGGTAGTCGGTGAGGAGGGCGTCGCGGTCGTTGGCCACGGCCTGCGGCGAGAACAACTGGCCCGGGATGGTGTTGAGCAGCGCGGCCAGGCGGGTGGCGCCGGCGTGCTGGTTGCCCTCGAGCGTGACCGAACCGACCCGTTGCTGCAGGCCTTCGGCGATGTGATAAACGACGGTGAGCGGGGCCACCTTTCCGCCGGGCTCGGGTGAGCCGGTCGAGGCCGAGGAGGTGACCTTGACGGCGGAGAAGCCGTTGTTGCGGTAGACGGATTCGAGGGTGGCGATGTCGGCGGCGACGAGCGCCTGGCTGTAGACACCGTGGCGGTCAAGGCCGCCGGCTGGATGCACGTTGAGCAGCTCGACGAGTGTGGGCGAATCGAAATAGCGGTTACCCTGGACCGCGACGCGCAGCACACGGCGACGCGGACCGAGCGCGACGTTGTAAACAATCACGACCGGGTCGGCGGCGGCGGGTGGGACCTCGTGGTCGACCTTCACGTCGAAGTAGCCCAGGCGCTGATAGTAGTCGCGCAGGCGGCGATTGCCCTCGTTGAGCAGATCGTCGTCGACCGAGCCCTCCTCGAAGATGGGAATGAGGCGGCGCAGGCGCCCCTGGCTGACGCTGGCGCCATTCAGCCGGACGCTGACCTGGGGACCGCGATTGGCCAGGAAGCGGAAGCTGGAGCGGCCGGTCGCGGGGGCATACTGCTGCGCCTCGAGTTTGATTTCGGCCTCGAGCCGCTGCCGGCCCTGGTAGTAGCGCAGGATTCCGGTAAGGGCGCGGTTGGCGGTGTCGTGGTCGATGCGGGCGCCGGCGCGGAGGTGGGCGTGGTGGCGGAATTCGTCCACATTCATGCCGGGGTCGCCGGCGACCTCGACGGCGCCGATGCGCGCCTGGCGGCCAGGAACGACCAGGAAGGCGATATCGACCAACTGCTCCTCAGGCCGGGGGTTGAGCTTGTAGGTGATTGTGGCTTCGCGAAAGCCGTTCTGCTCGAGGGTCGAGCGCATGGTGGCGAGCGCGATCTCGATGCGGGCCTGGGTGAAGCGCGTGCCGGCACCGAGTTGGGCGGCGCTTGCCAGTTGCGTATTCAGCGTGGCGCCCTTGGCGCCCAGGACAGTCGTGGCGCCAATGAAGGCGCGCGGCACGCCGGCGAAGAGCAGCGCCAGCCCCTCGCCCTCGGGCCAGGCGCGCGCGTCCACCTTTTCATAGAGGCCGGTGGCGTAAAGCTGGCGCAGGCTTCGGCGCAGGTCCTCGGCGCGCAGAGGAGCTCCCGGCGCCTGGGCCAGGTGGGCAGGCAACGGGTCAAGGCGTTCGGCGGGGACGCCTTCAAAGAGGATGCGGGCGACGGTTCTTCCCTCCCAGCGGTCGAGGGCTGCGGAGGCCTCGGCGGGACTCAGTTGCGGCTGGGGAGGGGGCGCGATCTGGGCGGGGAACGCGGCGGCGCCGGCCACGAGCAGCGCGGCCAGCACGGCAACCGTGCCGCGCCCGCATCGGCCACCCATCCGCTTACCCGGCTTTCCGTTCAAGACGATCTCCCCCGCAGAGACACGACAGCCAGAGCGCGAAGGGCGCGGCTGGCCGCATTCCGTCCGGAGACACCTGCCGTTACCGAGCGCGGTATCTTCCGTTGGACGCTGCCCTTTATACTAACCACGAACTCATGCCCGGCGCAGCATCGGCGTTCGGGCCGGAGTCCCCGGAGGCGCATTGGTCCAGCCCCGTTCCACTTCGCGGTTCCCGGCGCGGGACGCGGCGCAGCCGGCTGGCGGCGGTCTGGACGGCTCTGTTCGCGGCGGCGCGGTGGCCGAGGCTTCGGCAGGGCTGTCAGGATTGCCCGTTCCCGCGCCTGCACGAATACCGGGCGGTCTCACGGGCGACCCGGAGGTGCTGGCGCTGGCGCAGAGCGGCGACCACCACGCCTTTGCCCAGCTCTACGGACTGCACAAGCGGCGCATCTACTCGCTCTGCCTGCGCATGGTGAGCAACGCCGCCGAAGCCGAGGACCTGACGCAGGAGGCCTTCCTGCAACTGCACCGCAAGATCGGGACCTTCCGCGGCGACTCGGCCTTTTCCACCTGGCTGCACCGGCTGGCCATCAACGTGGTGTTGATGCACCTGCGCCGCAAGGGGCTGGCGCTGGTCTCGCTCGACGAGGCGATGGAACCAACGCCGGACGGCGGGCCGGGACGGAGCTTTGGCGCGGCTGACCCGGCGCTGGCCGGCTCGATCGACCGTCTGGCGCTGGAGCGCGCCGTGGCTGCGCTGCCCGCCGGCTACCGGCTCATCTTCGTTCTGCACGATATCGAAGGCTACGAACACAACGAGATCGCAGCCATGCTCGAGTGCTCGGTCGGCAACAGCAAATCGCAGTTGCACAAGGCGCGGCTGAAGCTGCGCGAGGCGCTGCGCACCAATCAGCCCTCGGAGAACCAGCGATGAACGACGCCACGAATCCAGAGTGTGTCCGTTTTCAGGAGCAACTGGCCGAGCTGGTGGGTTCGGGCGAGGACCTGACCCGCCATCCGCATCTGATCGCGTGCGAGCGCTGCCGGGCGCTGCTGAGGGACCTGGAGACGATCGCCGAGGCCGCGCGGCAGCTCTTTCCCATCGTCGAGCCGCCGGACGAGTTGTGGGAACACATCGAGTCGGCGCTCGAGCATGAGTGGAGCAGCGGACCCGAGCAGGAATAGAAGCCAGACCCGAGGTTCCGCGCAGCCGCATTCCGCATTTCGCGCGGTTGCGGTTTCCCTACGCCGCCGCGGCAAGCCACCGTTCGCGCAACGCCCAGGAGGCTCACCTTCGCCGCCTTCCCGCCGATAGACCTTGCAAGCGGCCGTGCGGCTTCATTGCCCCGGAAGGGGGGCTGCGCGGCAGGGAGGAAGGCGTGTCAGGAGCCGGAGGGGCGGGTGGAACTCTGCCGCGGGGTTGGCCGTAAGAGAGGGAGTCCGGTGCGCCGGGGGAACGGGCGCCGGCGGCGAGATTTCCTGAAACTTTTCGTTCCCTTCGTGGTCTAATGAAGGAAAGTTGATAAAAGGACACTCAATGTTCAGTCAATCGCCCAGCCCGTCTTCATCGAAATCCGGTTCCGCGCTGGAAAAGCCGGCGCTTCGCCGGGTTTCCGTGCTTCCTGTTCGCGATACCGTTCTCTTTCCCCATGCTGTTTTGCCGCTGACCGTAGGCCGCGAGAGCTCGATTCAGTTGATCGAGTCGCTCGGCGAAGAGCGGTCGATCGTGGTGGCGGCGCAGCTGGATCCGCGGCTGGACTCGCCCAAGCCGGCCGACCTGCACGATGTGGGCACCCTGGCCACCGTGCACAAGGTGGTGCGGATGCCCAACCAGAGCCGCTTTGTCTTCACCGAGGGCATCGAGCGGGTGCGGATGGTCCGCTTTGTGCAGACCGAGCCGTTCATGGTGGCCGAGGTGGAGGTGCTGACGGCCGAAGAGGCGGGGGCGAGCCCGTCGGTCGAGGCGCTGGTGCGCAATGTGATCGGCCAGTTCCAGCAGATCGTCGCCGAGTCGCCCACGCTCTCCGACGAGCTGCGGACGATTGCGGCCAACATCGAGGAGCCGAGCCGACTGGTGGATTTCGTGGCCTCGTCGCTGCCTTTTCTGACCACCGACGACAAGCAGCAGTTGCTGGAGACGGTCAGCATCGCCGAGCGGCTGGAACTGCTGAACAAGCACCTGGCCAAGGAGATCGAGGTGCAGCAGTTGCGCACCAAGATCCAGACCGAGGTGCAGGACCAGGTGCAGCAGTCGCAGCGCGACTACTATCTACGCGAACAGCTCAAGGCCATCCAGAAGGAACTGGGCGATGTGGACGAGGGCCAGCGCGAGACCGAGGAACTGCGCCAGAAGATCGAAGCCGCGGGAATGCCCGAAGAGGTGAAGAAGGAGGCGCTCAAGGAGCTGACGCGCTTGTCGCGCATGTCGCCCATGGCGGCCGACTACTCTCTTACCCGCAACTACATTGAGT
>JBAVMZ010000088.1:0-2065 GCA_049690595.1 Occallatibacter sp.
GGCACCTGGTCGCTGATGGGCATCGAGAGCCGCACGCCGCTGGCCACGCCGCTGGCGCACCGGCTGAACTATACCAACGAAGGCGGCGTCGAGCACCGCTTCCGCGTGCTGAAGAACCTGGCCGGCATGTGGCCCATCCAGCGCCTCGCCGCCGAGCACAACGTGGACGACTTCGGAGCGCTGGTGGCTGCTGCGGCCGCCGAGCCGGCCTTCCGCTCGGTGGTCGATCCCGGCGACCAGTTCTTCCTGAATCCGCCATCGATGACCGAGGCGCTCAAGAGCTACATGAAGCAGAACGGCGAGCCCGTGCCCGAAACGCTGGCCGGGCTGGCGCGCGCCGTCTTTGACTCGCTCGCGCTCTGCTACGGCAACGTCAAGAGCCAGCTCGAGGAGATCTCCGGCCGCAAGCTCACCCGCGTCCGCATCGTGGGCGGCGGCTGCCAGAACCAGCTCGTCAACCAGCTCTGCGCCAATGCCTGCCAGGTGCCCGTGACCGCCGGCCCCATCGAGGCATCGGCGCTGGGCAACCTTAGCGCGCAACTGATCGCCCTCGGCGAAATCGAGAGTCTGGACGCCGCGCGGGCCATCGTCCGCGCCTCGTTCCCCATGAAAGAGCATGAGCCTGACGGTACTGTTCCCGACGCTGTGTACCGCCGTTTCAACCAGTTGCTTGAAGCAAAGTCCCAGAGAGGAGCCAAGGAAGCGTGATGAACCCCAGGATCAAAGAAGCCTATTTGCTTGCCAGCGAGCGGTACGCGGCCCAGGGAGTCGACACCGGCGAGATTTTGAGCAAGCTGGACGCCACCCCGATTTCCATCCAGTGCTGGCAGGGCGACGACGTTGCCGGCTACGAGAACCCGGACGGCGGCCTCTCGGGCGGCATCCAGGCCACCGGTAACTACCCGGGCCGCGCGCGCACCGCCGACGAGCTCCGCGCCGACTTCGAAGTGGCCATGAAGCTCATCCCCGGGCGCAAGCGGTTCAACCTGCATGCCATCTATCTCGAGACGGACACGCCGGTCGGCCGCGACCAGATCGAGCCGAAGCACTTTGCCGGGTGGGTGGAGTGGGCGCGCGCCAAGGGGCTGGGCCTGGACTTCAACCCCACCTGCTTCTCGCATCCCAAGAGCGAACAGGGCTTTACGCTGAGCCATCCCGATGCCGGCATCCGCCGCTTCTGGATCGATCACTGCGTGGCCAGCCGCCGCATCAGCGAGTACATGGGCCAGGAGCTGGGCACGCCGGCGGCTATGAACATCTGGGTTCCCGACGGCTTCAAGGACCTGCCCATGGACCGGCTCTCGCCGCGCCTGCGCCTCATCGCCGCGCTCGACGAGATCATGGCCGCCTTCGCAGGCACGCACCACAAGGTCGCCGTCGAGGGCAAGCTCTTCGGCATCGGCGCCGAGAGCTACACCACCGGCTCGAACGAGTTCTACATGGCCTATGCGGCGACGCGCAAGCTGCTGCTCTGCATCGACGCCGGCCACTTCCACCCCAGCGAGAACGTCTCCGACAAGATCTCGACGGCGCTCTGCTTCCTCGACGAGATACTGCTGCACGTCTCGCGGCCGGTGCGCTGGGATTCGGACCACGTGGTGCTGCTCGACGACCCCACCATCGCGATCGCGCAGGAGATCATCCGATCGAACGCGCTGGACCGCGTCAACATCGGCCTGGACTTCTTCGACGCCTCGATCAACCGCGTTGCGGCCTGGGTCATCGGCGCGCGAAATATGCGCAAGGCGCTGCTTCTGGCCATGCTGGAGCCCGGCCAGAAGATGAGAGATGCGGAAGCCAACTTCGACTTCACCACGCGCCTGGCGCTGATGGAGGAGAAGAAGTCAATGCCGTGGCCGGACGTGTGGGCCTACTACTGCGCCAGCCAGGACGTGCCTTACGACGCCGCGTGGCTCGAAACCGTCCGCGCCTACGAGGCCGAGGTGCTCTCGAAGCGCGGCTGAGAACTCCTCCGTAAACTCGTAGCGCCGACCTTCAGGCCGACTGTCCTGTGGGCCTGCTGGCCCACAGGCAGAGCCTCCGGCGGCGAGGACGCCGCCGGCAC
>JBAVMZ010000089.1:0-3110 GCA_049690595.1 Occallatibacter sp.
CAAAGACGATGGCGCTCTCGTCGGGCGAAAAGGCGGCCGCCGCGACGGTGAGCGGAACGGAGGCGAGCTTGTGCGGCTTGTCCGGCGCGGCGGCATCCAGGACGAAGAGCTGGCTGGCGGGACCGAGGTCGGAAAGATCGTTGGGCGGCTCGGTGAGGACAAGCAGGCGGCCGGCGGCTTGCGACCAGACGGCGCTGTGGATATCGGGCGGGACGGAGGCGGGATGCGGGGAGCCTTGCGGCAGACCGTCGGGGTTGAGTGCCGGGAGATAGAGGCGGGTGAGGTGCGCGTCGTGGTTGACCCACGTGGCGTCGGCTTTGGCGTCCTTCTGCTTTTTTTCGCCGGGAGTTTCGGGGTCGCGGGCCCAGAAGGCGAGCCACTTGCCGTCGGCGGAAAGGGCAAAGCCGGAGATGTCGGTTTCGATCGGCTCGGGAGCGGCTTCCGGCTTGGTGTCGGCGGGCTTGGCGCTGGCGACGGGAGGCGCCGGGGTGGGCGCCGGCGGCGGGATGGCGTCCTTTTCTTTCGATTCGTCGACGGCGGGCAGGAGCTTGAGGTCGAGGGGAGCGGCCTCACCGCCGCGCAGGTCGAGGCGGAAGAGCTGGGTGTGCTCGGAGCGGTGGGCGAGGAAGTAGATGGCCTGGCCATCAGGGGACCACTGGGCGCCGCGCTCGCCGCGCTTGTCGGCGGGCGGAGAGAAGGTGAGCTGGCGCGCCTTGGCCTGACTGGCGTCCGGGTCGGCGACGGGGGCGAGCCAGAGGTGCGGGCGGGCGCCGTCGGCGGTCGAGTCGGTCACCGTGAAGAGAACCTGCCGGCCGTCGGGGGAGAGTTGCGGACTGGAGACGGCGCGGAGGTGGCGGAGGTCGTCGTTGGTGGGAAAATGGGGCGCGGCGGCCGCGGGCGCAGGCGCCTGGGCAGCGGCAAGGGAGGCAAGGGCAAGCAGAACGACGGGGACGCAGGCGGCAGCGGGGCGCATGGGGGCAGGATACACGGGCGGACGAGAGGGCTGCGTCCCTTAAGCGATGAGCGCGGGAGAAGGAAGCCCAGATCCCTGGGGCCGGGACCTGGGCGGCGATGTTTCTATTGCACGACCGGCTTGGGAGCCACAGGGGCAGCCGCGGGCGCGGGCGCCGGTGGGGCGGCGGGCTTGGGCTTGACCACCTGCTCCTGCTTCTTGCTGGGGGCGATGATGGCGTGCAGGATGTTGCCCTCCATGCGGGGCATGAACTCGACCACGCCGGCTTCGCCGATGTCCGTGATGAGGCGGTTGATGATCTTGTAGCCCAGCTCGCGGTGGGCCATCTGGCGGCCGCGGAAACGGAGGCTGGCCTTCACCTTGTCGCCGTCGGTGAGGAAGCGCACGGCCTGGTTCTTTTTGGTCTGGTAGTCGTGCTCGTCGACGGTGACGGAGAACTTGCACTCCTTGACGACGATGACCTTCTGCTTCTTGCGCGCGGCGCGCTCGCTCTTTTCCTTTTCGTAGAGGTAGCGGCCGTAATCCTGGATGCGGCAGACGGGAGGAGCCGCGTTGGGCGAAACCTCAACCAGATCGAGACCGCGCTCACGGGCGATCTTCAGGGCCTCATAGGGAGGCAGGATACCGAGCTGCTCGCCGTTCTCGTCGATGACGCGGATTTCGCGCGCGCGAATACGGTCGTTGATGCGAATAAAGGACTTGGCCGAACGTTTATCGAGTGCGATGGGCTCCTCCAGAAGTTGTTCGGGGGCGGGCCAGGCGCATTGCCTGGCAGGCGCGGACACACGAACGCATCCTGAGTATAACATTGCCTCAGTTCACGGCAAGACAGGGATTTCAATGGCTTTGGCCAAAGCTGGCCGGAATCCGGGAGCGCGCCGCGGAGTGGAATGTGGGTCCCGGCTCGGTGCAGGACATTTTGGCTGGTGCTAGAGTCTATACAGGTAGACAAGCAGGAGGAAAGGTAGAATGGCCCTGAGCATCAAATCCGCCGACGCCGACCGGCTGGCGCGCCGTCTGGCCGCAGTCACCGGCGAAAGCCTCACCGTGGCCATTACCGTGGCCATGCGCGAGCGGCTGGAGCGCGAAGAGCGCAAGCGGCGGGACAAGGAGCAGTTGATCGCCGAGGTCCGGGCAATCGCCGATCACTGCGCTTCGCTGCCGGTTCTGGACGACCGCAGCGAAGACGAGATTCTCGGCTACGACAAGCATGGTATCCCGTCATGATTGTCGACTCGTCTGCCCTAATTGCCATCCTGCTGGGCGAGCCAGAGGGGCGGCTGTTCGACGTGGCCATTCTGCACTCCGCCGATTGCCGCATGTCGGCGGGCAATTACCTGGAAGCGTCGATGGTTGTCTTCAGCCGCAGGGGCGCCGACGGGGTGCGCGATCTCGATCTGCTCGTTGTGCGGTTTGGCATTCGCGTTGTCCCTTTCATTGAGCCGCAGGCGAGGCTGGCGCGCCAGGCCTTCGAGCGCTTTGGGAAAGGCATGCATCCGGCCGGGCTGAACTTCGGCGATTGCATCGCTTACGCGCTGGCGCGCGAGACCGGCGAAGAGCTGCTCTGCAAAGGCAACGACTTCGCGCAGACCGATATCGCCGTCGCGCGCTACTGAGAGTCCGAGTGAGCGGCCGGGCCGGCTTCGAGCGCCGGTTCCGCTACCAGCGCCAACTCGTCGCTGAGTCCGCGGACGCGCACCTTTACCAACTGATTGGCCGGGAGGCTCCCCGTGAGCTCGACGGGCAGGAAGTTCTCGGTCAGCGCCGCGGTGCGGTTGCGGGCGGCCAGTTCCGGCGGGGTGTGGAGGGTGATGGCGTCGAGCGCCTGCCCGAAGAACTGGCGGCGGTGAGCGGCGGATTTCTGGCGGGCCAGCGCGCGCAGGGCGGCCATGCGCTCTTCCATCAGCCGGGGACTGACAGGCTTTGCCGCGTGCAATGCCCAGCCCGCCGTCCCCGGGCGAGGAGAAAACGGGAAGAGGCGCAGGTAGCCGATGGGCAGGCCGCGGAGAAAGGCCAGCGTCCCCTCGAACTCGGCGTCGGTTTCGCCGGGAAAGCCGGCCATGACGTCGGCGCCGAGGGTGAGCGCGGGGCCGGCGGCGCCGAGCAGGGCCTCGACCTTCCGCGCATAATGCCAGGG
>JBAVMZ010000090.1:0-5850 GCA_049690595.1 Occallatibacter sp.
CGCCGAATTCACCGAGGCCATCGGCGCCCTCTACGGAATGGCCTTCACCATCAAGATGACGCGGAAGTTCGCCGGCACGCAGGACTACTCGGTGGGCAAGCTGGAGGCGCGCTGGCCGGGCTTCGAAGGCAAGTGCCCGGCAGCCGTGAACAAGGACGAGTGGACCTGGGAGTTGCTGATCCGGACGCCGGAGTTTGTTCGCGAGACGGACCTGAAGCAGGCGCGAGCGACCCTGAAGAAGCGGGGCAAGGACGGCGGCACGGAGCGTGTGGAATTGCTGCGGCTGGACGAGGGCCTGTGCGTTCAGGCCCTGCACACGGGGCCCTACGAGGAGGAGGAACGAACCTTCCAGGCGATGCTGGAGTACGCGGCCGGCAAGGGCTACCAGGCCGGCGGAGCGCATGGCGAAATCTACCTATCCGATCCGCGCCGGGTGGAACCGCGGAAGCTGAAGACCATCCTGCGGGTTCCCCTGCGGGCGACCGCGTAACGGCAGAAGGAGAAGCGTTTCAGGCGTGTGCCAGGCGCATCTTTCGCCAACCATATCCCGCCGCCAGCAGCAGAACCGCCGCAACCAGATACCCGGCAGCCGTCGAGGACGCGGGGGTGGTCCCCATGAAGTCCAGATTGCGGATGTGGTGTAGCGGGCCGACATACCACCACGCCGTATAGAGCGCCTCAAAGAACTTGCGCGTTCCGCTGACGGCGCCCAAGGCCAGCGCCATGGCCGGAATGAAGCAGGCGCCCGCCGCCCACGCCGCCAGGCCCGCCAGGTCGCCCGCAGCCAGCAGATGCACTGCCAGCCCGCTGCCGGTCAGCACCGCCACCAGCACCCCGGCCGCGTACACCGCGAGAAACTGCCGCGGGGCCGCTCGCGGGGCGGAAAAGATCATCGCTCCCGTGCCCCACTGCGCCTCCCGCACGCCCATCGGCGACCAAACGAGGATGGGCCACAGCCAGGCAAAGGGAAGCACCCCGGAGCGAGCGGCCGCAAGGGGCGACGCGGCGCAGCCGACGACGAGCCCTGCCGCGACCACCCACCACCACCACTTCTGGCCGAGCAGCATCAACCGAAGCTCGGCCAGCACCAGCGCCGGCATTCGCATGGCCGGGACCGTCCGGTTTCCCGCCCTGAGGACAGGGGCAAGCTGCGCAACGGTGAGCGAAGGCGGCGCCAGTTCCCGCTGCTCTCCGCTGGAAGAAGCCGCGGCCATCGGCGCTGGCAACAACCCCCCGGCTTCCGCGCTCCGCAGGCGCCGTTGCTTCTTCGTCCAAGCCCAACCGGCGCGCGCCGGATCGAAGCGGTCGAAGAAGAATGCAGCCAGGAGACCCAGCAGGCCGGCCACTCCCAGCAGCGCCACCCTGCTGAGAACCATCTCCGGAGTCCAATGGAATCCAGCCCACAGGAAGGTCTTGGTCGCGGGGTTCAGCGGGCCCACGTTGAACGCGGCGTCGCCGTTGTAGAGCGGATCGATGGCGCGCACCTGGGCTCCCATTTGCTGCATCACGGAAACCAGCCCCGTCCAGTCCGTGAAAACACGCCAGCCCGGATTCGCTTTGGCATTTTCCATTCCGACCGCGCTCAGAGTGATCAGCGTTGTCCAGAGAAAGAAGTAGAGAACGTTTCCCACTCCGCCACGCAGCACGGGAAGGCTCTCAAACAGCACAGCCAGCGCCGCGGTCACCGCCACCGCGCAGAGACCGAAGACGAGTACGGGCAGAAACAACGCAACCAGGTCGACGTGCCGGTCGGCGCCCCGCGCCAATTGAATCGCCAGCGCGGCCAGAGCCAGCACCAGCACCATCGCCGCCAGCACCGCAAGGTTACTCAGCGTCTTGCCCAGCGTATAGAACGACTTGCCGATCGGCGTCGTCGCCAGAATCTGGCCCACCCGCGTCTCGCGATCCCGCTGAATGGCGTTCTTGACGATATAGAAGCCAATCAGAGAGAGCCACACGGAGGCCACCATTCCCACCACCGAACCAAGCCATGCCGAGTTCTCCACGCCGCGATACTTGTCCAGTTGCACGTGAATCTGGCCGGCGTAGACCGCATAGCCCATATACACGCTGACGCCCAGCGTCAGCAGGAAACTGTAACGCCGCACGCGCTCCAGAAAGTCGGCGCGCACCATGTGGTAAAGAGCGCGGGAGCGGCTCATAGCGTGGCTCCGGCTTGGGCTCCCATGCGGTGCCTGGAAAGGCTGTAAAGGTAGGCGTCTTCGAGATTCGGCGCCGCGGCCTCAGCGCCCGACGGAGCCGTCTCTCCCAGGATCCGAACATGCACCCCGTCGCTGCGGCGGGTGGTGCTGCTGATCAGATACTGCCCCTTGGCGGCCTGCAGCTCCGCGCTGGGAATCACCCATTCCCACACCTTTCCCTCCACCTCCAGCAGCAGCGCCTCGGGCGTCGCGTGCGCTGCCAGTTCCCCCTTGGCGATGATGGCGATGTCGGTCGCCGTCGCCTCCACGTCGCTCACGATGTGGGTGGAGAGAATCACGATGCGCTCGCCGGAGAGCTCCGAGAGCAGGTTGCGAAAGCGCACCCGCTCCTCGGGATCGAGGCCGGCCGTTGGCTCGTCGACGATCAGCAGTTGCGGGTCGTTGAGCAGCGCCTGCGCAATGCCCACCCGCTGCTTCATCCCGCCGGAGTAGCCCCCCAGCGGCCGCTTCCGCGCGTCGGTCAGGTTCACCAGGTCCAGCAGCCCTTCGATGCGGCGCTTCGAGGTCGCTCGGTCCAGGCCCTTGACCGCCGCCAGATACTCCAGGAACTCCACCGCGTTCAGGTTCGGGTAGACCCCGAAATCCTGCGGAAGGTAGCCGAGCACGGCCCGCAGCCGGTCGGGGTTCCGCGCGATATCGATCCCGTCCCACAGCACCCGGCCCCCGGTTGCCCTGGTAATGGTGGCCAGGATGGTCATCAGCGTGGTCTTGCCCGCGCCGTTCGGGCCCAGCAGCCCCAGAACACCCGGCTTCAGCTCCAGGCTGAACCGGCGCAAAGCCAGAACACCCCCGCGGTACTGCTTCGACACATCCTCGATCTCCAGCTTCACGCGTCCTCCGTCCCTGCTTCTCCTGCATAGGGTTACGTCTTCCCGCCGTGGAAGTTCCCCCGCCCACACCGCGGCGCCCTCCGTGCGTCTAATATCCTGAGTGCAGGGTGGACTCGAACGGCGGTCCGCGAACCCGGCAGGTGTAGCGCAGGAGGTCTTGATCGGATGCGGATTCGTTGGGCGGTCGCATTGCTCGCGGGGGTGGTCTGGGCGGCGTCCGCTGCGGCCCAGGACAAGGACAGTTTCACGCCCATGGCCCTCGACGCCGGCTTCGGCCCGATGAAGCTGGCCGACCCGGACCGGCCAGCGGAGGAGATTATCAGGAGTTTTGCCGCCAAGGAGAGCGAGTTCCAGCAGGCCCTCAACCACTACACCTACCGCCGCGTCGTCCGCGTCCAGACCGTCGACGACGACAACAAGGTGGACGGCGAGTACTACCAGGTGGACGACGTTATCTTCGAGCCCTCGGGCAGGCGCGTCGAGAAGGTGGTCTACGCTCCCGAGAGCAGCCTCGAACGCATCATCATGACCCCCTCCGACTTTCAGGACATCCAGAAGGGCTACCCCTTCGTCCTCACCGCCGAGGTCATCGGCCAGTACAACGTCAAGTACATTGGCCGGCAGAAGGTGGACGAGGTCGATTGCTACGTCTTCGAGGTCGCCCCCAAGGTCATCGAGAAGGGCAAGCGCTACCTCGACGGCCGCGTCTGGGTCGACACCGAGGACCTCCAGATCGTCGTCACCAACGGCCGCATGGTCCCCGACGACACCCGCAAAGGCAACGAGGACCTGCATCCGCCCTTCATGACCTGGCGCGCCCAGGTCGACGGCCACTACTGGTTCCCCGTCTACACCAAGGCCGAGGGCATGCTCCACTTCTCCGGCGGCCACGGCTACATGGCCCAGGACGTGCACATCCGCGACACCATCAAGTACTCCGACTACAAGCAGTTCGGCGCGACGGTCAAGATTCTCTACGGCGACGAGGACATCACCAACAAGACCGGCGACAAGACCGACCCCAAGGCCAAGCCGCCGCAGCCCAAGTAGCCGCGCAAGCATCTCGCATGGATTTATGGGTGCTTATGGGTGTATATATGGGTGCGAGGTTGAATGTTCGAGACCGCCCACATCCCAATCACCCCGGAAGTTCTCACCCTGATCGCCGAGATCGACGAGTTCAAAGGGGCATGGCGCGCGCTGGGAACACTGGCGCCCGAACGCCTGAGCGCCCTGCGCCGCGTGGCGACCATCGAGAGCATCGGCTCCTCGACGCGCATCGAAGGCAGCAAGCTCTCCGACCGCGACGTGGAGCGCCTGCTCGCCAATCTGGAGATCAAATCCTTTGCCACCCGCGACGAGCAGGAGGTCGCCGGATACGCCGAGGTCATGGAGACCATCTTCCATGCGTGGGCGGAGATTCCGGTCACAGAGAACCACATCAAACAGCTCCACCGCGACCTTCTGCGCTATAGCGAGAAGGACGAGAGGCACCGCGGCGAATACAAGACCCTGCCCAACAGTGTCGCCGCCTTCGACGATGCCGGCCAGCAGATTGCCGTGGTCTTCGAGACCGCCTCGCCCTTTGACACCCCCCGGCGGATGGCCGAGTTCGTCGCGTGGCTCAAGGAAGCCCAGGAACTGAAGCGGCTTCATCCGCTGCTCGTCATCGCCATCTTCACGGTCGTCTTTCTTGAAATCCACCCATTCCAGGACGGCAACGGCCGCTTGAGCCGTGTGCTCACCACGCTTCTCTTGCTGAAGGCCGGGTATGCCTATGTGCCCTACAGTTCTCTGGAAGGCGTGATCGAGAACAGCAAAGAGGGTTACTACCTGGCGCTGCGGCAGACGCAGGGGACCCTTCGCACCGCCGCGCCGAACTGGCAGCCGTGGCTCATCTTTTTTCTGCGGGCATTGCAGCAGCAGGAACGGCGGCTGGCGGCCAAGGTGGAGCGCGAACGAGTAACGATCGCCGCCCTGCCCGAGCTGGCCATTCAGATCGTCGACTACGTTCGCCAGCATGGACGCGTCACGATGGCCGACATGGTTCGCGCCACCGGCGCCAGCCGCAACACGTTGAAGGACCATTTCCGCAGCCTGGTGGAAAAGCGCCAACTCACACGGCACGGAAACGGCAAGGGTTCCTGGTACGCGCTGCCGTGACCGGCAAGATGGGAATCCCAGGTCTCGAAATGCGAGGGACCGGGCACCCGCCGAGGGACCCGGGGGCACCCTGCGAGGGGGGCAAAAGAGGTCATCGGGACCGGGGGGGCGGGTGGTCCGGTCATGAGAATCGCAGAGAGCCGAAAGGGTGTTCCCCGTTCATCGCGTTCTTTGCGATGAACGGGCGTTGCGATAAGATCGTGGCCGGGCAGGGACGGAGCGATGCCGAGCGGCCTGAGGCGGTTTCAAAACGCGGAGCGTCCGCGTTTCGTAGCCCTCGGTTGTTTTCACCGTCAACCTCCTTGCGGCCAGGAACGCGGAAAGGACGGGGCGACCACAGTCAAGGGCGTAAGCACTAGAACGCAAGCTCGAGTCACTCGCCCGCTCATCGCAAAGAACGCGATGAACGGGGCACAGCGCGATGTCTCGCGATCAGGTCCCTTACGGCTTTTGACCGGGCCACCCGCCCGCCGACCCTGAATTTGTGATGCGTTCATTGGCTAAAAGCGCTTGAATGAATGGCGGAGGCCTTCGGGCTCTGAGTGCGGGCTGCATGCATTCCGTGTCACAAAGCCGAGGCGTGGGCACCGAGCTACCGGCAGTTCGACTCCTCCTCCCCGGTCCCAAAAGGCGAG
>JBAVMZ010000091.1:0-1829 GCA_049690595.1 Occallatibacter sp.
GAATCCGGGCGCGCACCTCGGCCGAGGGAGCGCGAATGCCCGCCGTGACGAGGACGCGGCAGCTTTGAGCGGCATTCGCTGTCAAATCAGGCGCCGCCAGATCCGCCGGGCAAACCAGCCGTGGAGACGCGTTCTGCCGGTACATCAGGCTCGCGAGCTCCGCCGTCGTCTCGCCACTCTCGACCAGCATCGTGATATTCGGGAGTGCCGGCTGGCGGAACAAGGCAACGTTCGCGCGCAGCCAGCGCGCAGTCCGGCCTAAAGCGCGCCACACGGCGCGAACTTCCGGCCGGCCGCCGATCAGTGCCTGCCGGTGCTCCGCCGTGAGCGATAGCACGTAGTTGCCCCCGGCTGCCCAGGCGTCAACCAGCGCCAGTTCCAAGCTGGAAAGGGCCGGAGGCTTGCCGGGCTTCACACCGGCATCGGCATCCATCTGGTAGCCCAGCACCGGCCGCATTTCGGGATAGAGAGCGCGCAAATAGCCGATGCGGAACCCGTTGGCCTCCACCCAGGGCCGAGCGGTTGCACCGGCGGTGACGGCCTCCTCCCGGGGCAACTCACCCGCGCCTGACCAGACGCCGTCTTTGACGACCACTGCGGATCGATCTCCGGCGCTTTCCAATTGATCGGGCTTGAGAAATCGCACGTCGCCGGGACCGAGCACGCGGATGCCGGCCGCGGCGCACGCCTTTTCCATCCGGCCGTCGCGTTTCGCCAGCCAGAGGGCGGTGATCCCACCTTCGGTGAACAACGGAACGTGTTCGGGAGCGGGCGCATCCCAACGCAGTACAACCTCGTCAGAGAGGTCAATAGGCAGGCTAAACATCTTACTGAGCCAACAGCATATCAAAGCAGACCGCCGTGATAGTACGCCGCATCCGTGCTGCAAGTGCCCTATTGAATAGCGCCGGGCCGCAAAATGAGAAATCGCCAATACCACCGTTCCCTCACGGTCGCGGCTCCGTTTCGGGCCGGAGCCGCAACCGTGAGGGAGCGGTGGATATCTGGCATTGACGGCTCTCCTCATTCGCGGTTCTGTGCGGGGGACGAGTGGTCGATTTTCATCGCTTGTAACAAGCGGTCCGGCGGGCATGGAGGGACCTGTGCATGGGATGCGCAGACGCGGAGCGCGATCGAAGACGTTCCGGCCCGCGGCGCTGCTTCAAACCGTCGTGTGCCGCACGGGCGGCTTCTTCGCTGGCAGTTCGTCGGTGTGCACGACGCCGAGAAAACCTTCCAAGCGCTTCGACAGTTCCGCGTCGATCTGCTTCAGCGCCTTGACCTCGTTCATCGCGCCGTCCCGGTCGCCCGAGAGCGCCAGTCCGATACCGAGGTCATAATGGGCGGCGGCGAAGCCCGGCTGCAGCTCAATCGCCTTGCGGAAGCAGCGGGTCTTCTCGCGCGAGTGGCCCGTTTTGCCTTCCGCGAAAGCCAGGTGGTACCAGGTACGCGCGTTACCGGGTTCGGCCTCGCGCGCCTTGCGCCAGTAGAAAGCCGCCCCTTCATAGTCGCCGGCCCACATGTAGGCGAGCGCTTTGGAATAGATCTCGTCGGCCTCGGCTTTGCGCCGCTCATCCCAAGCGGCGAGTCCGGCCGGCTGGATCGGGGTCAATCCGGACGACAGACGCTGCATGGGAATCGCGAAGGTCACGGGCTGGCCATCGACGGTTCGCACGGAGTGCCAGCCGGCCAGGAAGCCGTGCTCGTTGTACAGCGGCCCGCTGACTTCGCCAATCCCCGAGCAACTCAGCCGGGCCACCGGCCCGAACCCTCCCGAGTCCCGATACTCACCTGCCTTGGCCGAGTGAGCGTCGCTGCTCACCGTGGTG
>JBAVMZ010000092.1:0-2407 GCA_049690595.1 Occallatibacter sp.
GCACTACGGCGAGGGCGGCCCAGACCCAGACCGGCACTCTTCTTGCCGCTGGCTCGGTTCCGCCTTTCTCGGGCCTTTCCGGCGGGGCAATCGGGGGCGCGACGGCTGACACGTAGACCACAGCGTCGAGCAGGCGCACCACTTCGCCAACGTCTGTGGGCCGCTGCTCGCGGTCCTTGGCGAGCAGACGCAGGACGAGGGCGTCGAGACCCTTCCAGCCGGCGAGCCAGGGCTGGACGGAGCTGGGAGCGCGGGGCGGGAAGTTCTTGTGCTGCTCGGCCCAGCCTTCGTAGCTCTCGGCGTGGAAGGCTGTTTGGCCGGTAACCAGCTCGAAGAGGAGGCCGCCGAGGGCGTAGAGGTCGGTGCGGCCATCCAGCTCCGCCGCCGGGGTCCCGCGCCACTGCTCTGGCGCGGCGTAGGCCATGGTCAGCAGCGTGCCCCCGGTGCGGGTGTAAACCGAGCTCGATTCCTTGGTGGCGACGATGCCGAAGTCGGCGATCTTGGGGGTCCAGTGGCCGTTCTCGCGGGTGAGGAGGATGTTCTCGGGCTTGATGTCGCGGTGGACCATGCCGCGGGCGTGGGCGGCGCCCAGCCCCAGGGCCACGCCACGGACGATGCGCAGGGCTTCGGCGACGGGGAAGGGCCCGGTGGTCTTGCCTACGAGGTCGCGCAGGTCGAAGCCGTCGACATACTCCATGGTGAAGAAGAGGGAGTCGTCCTCGGCGGCCTCCAGCTCGCCGCACTCGACGACGTTGGGGCTGCGCACCTGGCGGAGGGCGCGGACCTCGCGCAGGAAGCGCTGGACGAGGGCCTGGTCCCGGCTCAGTTCGGGGGAGAGAAACTTGAGGGCGCGGTGCTCACCCATGTGGATGTGCTCGGCCAGATAGACCGTGCCCATGCCGCCCTGGCCGAGCTTGCGCAGGATGCGGTAGGTCTTGTGGATGACCATGCCGGGGCGAAGCTCGCGAATTTCGTTGAGGCGCTCGCCGTGGAGGGGGCAGGTGGTATGGCTGTCAGGGTAGCCGGTCTCGCAATGAGGGCAGGTCTTCATGATTTTGAGCGTGCTGTATCCGGATGTTTCCGCGGAAGGAGCATTGTGCCAGTTGGCGGGGCGGGCCGCAAGGGCGGGATCGGCGGGTGCGATGAGTTCTTGCCTACCCTAACCTCGGCCAGCGCGGACGGACCGTCGAACTCCGGGACCTCTCAGGGCTTTAACCCCAAGGCCACCCGCCAGTTATTTTTACGCTGGCAAGCAAGCCCGCCAGCTCCGCGCGTCCCTTTTTCATTGCGCCCCCCTAACTCCGGCTGGCACAATGCTCGTACGCCGGTCCCCAACGATCGGCGCTCGAAAGCTGACAAGCCCGCCCATGAAGATCTGTCCGCAGTGCGAGTCCGGCTATCACGACAGTCACATGACCTGCCCCACCCACGGCGGCATGTTGAGCGAGATTCGCGACCTGCGCCCCGGCATGGTCATCCGCGGCACCTATCGCATCCTTCGCAAGCTCGGCAAGGGCGGCATGGGCGCCGTCTATCTGGCCCAGCAGACGCTGCTCGACGAGCCCCGCGCCCTCAAGTTCCTCTCCCAGGAGCTCAGCGAGGACGAGGACTTCACCGCACGCTTCCTGCGCGAAGTTCGCACCCTCCGTCAGGTTCGCAACAAGCACGTCGTCGACTGCGGCGACCCCGAGCGCGCCGAGGACGGCTCCCTCTTCTTCTCCATGGAGTACGTCGACGGGCCCAACCTGCGCGACTACCTCAGGACCGCCGAGCGCCCCTTCGATGTCGCCCTGGCTCTGGAGATCACCCGCGGCATCGCCGAAGGCATGGGCGCCGCGCACGCCCGCGGCCTCGTCCATCGCGACATCAAGCCGGAAAACGTCCTGCTGGCCCGCGAAGGAGACCGCCTCGTTCCCAAGATCGCCGACTTCGGCATCGTCGCCACCAAGGAGAGCGGCCACCAGACCCGCACCGGCTCCATGCTGCTCACCATGGCCTACGCCGCCCCCGAGCAGTGGACCGGCACCCGCGCCGCCGAGCTCGACGGCCGCACCGACATCTACGCCCTCGGCGGCGTCCTCTACGAGATGCTCACCGGCCAGCCGCTCTTCGACGCCGAGAGCTACCACGAGTGGGCGCAGAAGCACCTGCACGCCCCGCCGCCTGCGCCCAGCCGTTACCGGCCCAAGCTGGCCCGCTGGCGCGGCCTCGACGCCCTCGTCCTGCGCATGTTGGCCAAGAAGCGAGAAGACCGCCAGCAGAACGTGGCTCAACTGCTGGCCGAGATGGACGCGCTCGTCTACGACCCCGACGCCGTCCCCACCGGTTCCGGCTCCGACGCGCCCACCGTCCTCTTCCGCGAGGTCCCCACTCCCGAGGACGTGACCAGCCTGCCCACCTCCGGCGC
>JBAVMZ010000093.1:0-15996 GCA_049690595.1 Occallatibacter sp.
GGGCAGGACCACCTGGCCCGGCTGCGGCTCTGTCAGACCCAGCTTGCGAGCCTCGGTATCAATGCGGGCCGGTTGCGTCAGTTGCGCTTCGGTCAGCCGGAGCTGACGATTCTCCTCGCGAAGCTGGTCGCGCTGCTGCTTCTCGGCCTCGACGCGGTAGCCGCTCTCGATGGCCCAGAAGTGCTGCAGCCCGTAGACCATAATCAGCGAAAAGAGGATGGTGATGGCGGCGCCGAAAAGGCGCATCTCGCGCACCCGCGCTGGGTCCGGCGCCTTCACCAGGCGCGAGTTATCGAAGTGCTTGGCGAAGTAGAACTCCGGAGTGCGCACGCCGCGGCGGCGCAGGGGCTGCTCGGCCAGCAGCGCCTCGTTGTGCTGGCGGACGCGGGGTGTCCAGTTCTGTCCGGGTTCCATATAAGTTGTAGCGAACGCCGCCATGCCATCCTCCGAAAACAGCTAACAGCTATTAGCTGTTAGCTATTAGCTTTCAGCTCCGTTCTTGCTAACCGAAGGCGCTCTGCCTTCCTTCTACATTCAGCCTGCGCTGCATTCTTCTCTGTGTGCGCGCGGCATTGCTTGTTACCGAACCAGAAAACCTGTTGCTCGACAGCCGAGCTAGAAGCTAAAAGCTGACAGCTAAGAGCTAATAGCTAGAAGCTGCTCCGTTCTTTCCGCCGCCCGCAGCTTGGCGCTGCGCGAGCGCGGGTTGCGTGCCTGTTCTTCTTCGTCCGCCACCAGGGGCTTGCGGGTGAGAACCTCCCAGATTCCCTGCCGCGCTCCCTCGCGCAGACTATCCTTGACGATACGATCTTCCAATGAATGGAACGAGATGACGGCCAGCCTGACGCCGGGCTTGAGCAGCGCCGGCGCGGCATTCGTAAGTGCCCGTATCTCGTCCAGCTCGCGGTTCAAGTACAGTCGGATGGCCATAAACGACCGGGTCGCCGGATTTAATCGCTCACCTTTCATTGACGGGGCGGCTTGACTTATAATACGGGCTAACTGTCCCGTAGTATAAATCGGCCGCCCGCGTACAATGGCTCTGGCGATTCTCCGCGACCTCCTTTCCTCACCGTACTCGTAAATAAGGTCCGCTAACTCGCGTTCGCTCGCCTCATTCACCACTTGTTCGGCCGTGGGGCCGGAACGCGGATCCATCCGCATGTCCAGCGGCCCGTCGGCCATGAAACTGAATCCTCTGCGCGCCTCGTCCAACTGCAGGCTGGAAACTCCAAAGTCGGCCAGTATGGCGTCCAGCGTGCCGGGAGCTACATGCCGCGGCAGCGAACTGAAGGCCTCGCCAATGAGCGTGACCCGCGGCGCCTGGTCGCCCAGCTCCTCGGTGACCCAGCCCAGCGCCTCGCCGGCCAGCGCCAGCGCCTCCGGGTCGCGGTCCATTCCAATCAGGTGACCGGCAGGCCCCAGAAGCCGGGCGATGCCCGTTGCATGGCCGCCGAGCCCCAGCGTGCAATCCACCACCGTCGATCCGGGGCGCACGCAAAGAAGATCGATCGCAGGTTGTCGAAGAACGGATATGTGCCTTTGCCTGGGCTCGGTCACATCCACCCCCTGGGGGGCATTCCTTTCAAATTCCGCTCTTGAAGAGCTGGTCGAGGGCCTTCAACTCGTCGGCCGACATCTGGCTAACCAGCACCGAGGCCTCGTAGGCTTCCCAGTTCTGCACCACCAGGTGTGTGGTGGCTCCGCTGACAGCCACCTCGGCGTTGAGATCGGCCTTGTTTCTGAGCTTCGGCGGCAGCACCATCCGCCCCTGCGTGTCCATTTCCACCTCCTGACCGTAGTAGTTGGTCAGGGTGATGTATTTCTCTACCGCGCTGTTGAGCGTGCTGGACCGCGAAAGGGCCTGCTCGCGCTCTTCCCATTTGTGCAGGGGCCATACTTCAGCCTTGCTGCCGTCGATTGAGGTGACAAAGAACCGGTTGACCTTGGCGGCGTCGAGCAGGTCCTTGAAGGCGGAGGGGATCTTTAGCCGTCCCCGATCGTCGACCTTCGCCGCGTAGTTTCCCCGGAACACCTGACCACCTCAGCTTCCCAAACCGTTTTCGTCCTCCGGTTGTCCACTCTGGTTCCGCCAGAGAAATCTTTCGCCGGATCTTCCCATTCGGGAGCATGATGGGAAGAGTTGCTTGCCGTGAGCTGCATGCCGTCCTGGCAAGTTCAGGGAGAGGATGATCGAACCTGCGATACAAACCGTGGAAACTAGTCCACACCGCTCCATTCCGCTCCCGATGTGATGAATATACTCCACCTTCAGGCCATTGCGCGAGAAAAAACACCCGCGGATCCGTGTCTTTGGGATGAGGCTGTGGAAGTGTATCTAATAGTTGAAATAATCTAGGTGACCACAACATCTAGTGTTTGCTTCGAGTGTTCCCCCGGCAGTTTTCCACTGGTCAAAAGCGGCGTCCGGGTTTAAGAGCCTATCCGGCCCTCCCCCAGGCAGCGGTTTTCGGGCGGTCCGGAACAACGCCCCGCTCCATTTCGTTCCCACGCGGGAGCCGGTGGAGCTGCACCGGAGATGCCCGGGAGCTGCCCTGCCGCACCGGCGGGATGCCCTTCTGTGGAGTTTTCTGTGAGCCAGGGGAGGCGGATCAGGCGGTCATTCGCCGGCGGAAACGCCAGCGGAGGACGGCGTACGACGCTTGCGCTCCGAGACGATCTTGAGCAGGTAGAGGAAGACCAGCGCGTTGACGGTGAAGAGGCTTACCCGCGTGAGGGTGACGTGGCGGAAGATCTCCCACAGTTCCAGGGGCAGGAAGGAGGCGGTGATGGCCAGGGTCAGGTATTCCGCCCAGGCCTTTTCCAGGTAGAGCCCGATGCCCTCCGCCAGGTCGAGGCCTGCGTAGATGAAGCCGGCGGTGCCGATGCGGCGCAGCAGGCGGTCGTCGACGATTGCGGCATGCTCGAGCAGAAAGTTCACGATGCGCGACTCGGGGTTGAAGCGCATATGGTCGGCAAGCTGGGCCAGCAGGTCGGCCACGTCCTTGTGCAGCAGGCGGATGGCGCCGACGGCGATGGCCGTAAAGAGCAGCGCCTGGCCCAGCTTGAACGCGGCAATCAGGATCAGCCAGCCGTTATGATGGCGCGGAGCGACAGTGCGGGTTGGGGAAGAGGTCATCGTCGTCCGTTCGTGCGTAATCCGGCTACTCCGCCGGGCTCCCTACTTCTTTTACGTTAACCGATGGGGCCTGGTTCACCGCGCCGGAGCCGCGAGCGGTTACCATCGGACGCATGAGCCAGCTCTTTGAAACACACCAGTGGGTTCCCTTCCCCGTCGAACTGGTCTTCGCCTTCTTTGCCAATCCGCACAACCTGGCGCACCTGATGCCGCCTGCGCTGAAGACACGGGTCGAAGACGTACGGCTGGCGCCGGCCCCCGCGAGGCCGGTGGCGGCCGACCCGGCGCGACGATTCCAGAGCCTGGCGGCCGGCGTGGGCACAGAGATCCTGGTCAGCTTCAAGCCCATCGGCTGGGGGCCTCGGGTGAGTTCACTGCACCGGATCGTGGAGTTCGAGTGGATGAGCCATTTTGTGGACGAGCAGGTGCGGGGGCCCTTTGAGCAGTTCCGGCACCGGCACGGGATCGAGGCCGAGGTGCGCGACGGGGTGGAGGGGACGCTGGTTTCCGATCAGGTGGAGCTGGATTTGAAGGGCGGGGTTCTGGGCGGGCTGGGCGCGGGAGTGGTGCGGCGGCAGATGGAGTTGGCCTTTGCCCACCGGCAGAAGCGGCTGCCGGAGATTCTGGAGGCTGCGGCGCGGCAGGCGGTGCGGCGGAGCTGAACAACGGTGGCGGGACGGGGCAGGTGGCCCGGTCAAGGCTCTTCCCTCTGAGTTCTTCCTCAATGGACTGCGCCCCATTCAAAACGCGTCCTTTGCGTTTTGAGTGGGAGAGCACGATCCTCACCCGCCCGCTCATCGCACAGAGCGCGATGAACGGGGCACAGCCCCGATCTTCATGGCTCTGCTATTCTCATGACCGGGCCACCTGCCGATAGAGGCGAAGAACAAAATCGGGTATGGTGAGTGGACGACGGATACGACGAAGGCCATAACGCACAAGCTCGACCGGGATGAAGCCAAAGCCCGTAGAAACAGCTATAAGAAGGAGACTCAGTTCGTCCCTGACCCCAACGATGATCGGCCTCAGCTGACTGCAATGGTCAAAGGCACTGCGCAGCTAACTGGATGGATTCCTGATGCGTGCAGTGGAGGTACATTTACCTATTCCGGCAGAGAGGTGTCAGGTGGTGAAGCGCACGCCTTTCAGGGAGTCATTGTGGAGCACGACTCGGACTCCGGGACAAGCACGGGGTTGCTAACAGAAGTCGGGGGCGGAGAGGGGTTGCAAGGCGGTGGAGGAGTCATTCAGAACACGAACGGGACAAATGAGGGGCTTGCGTTTGGTGGCGTAGGGGCTGATGCTGGCGCCGCTGGAATCAGCGGCGGACTGTTGGCCTCAACAGGAGGTGGCGTCGGCGTATACGGAGAAGGACAGCTCGGGGGAGTAGCGTATGGGGGTGGGGCGTACGTGAACGTTTCCACTATGGGAGCTTGTGCTAAAAGGAGGTAAAAGTGCTATTCGGCATCGCTTCTGACGCGGGTACGCCATTATGGAAGAAGGTTGCATTTGTTGTCTTAGTTCTTATCGCAGCCTTAGTGCTTTATGTCCGGCGCTCAAGACCGCAGCACCAGTTTATGTTTTCGGTGCTCTTGGCTGTCATTGCAGTTCTGTTTGTTTTGGTGATCTATGTGCTCCGCTGATGGTGCCTCCGGCGGGTGGCGGGTGGCCCCGGTCTCGATTCTGAGACCGGGGATTGATCTACGACGAAGGTATCCACATCTATGACGATCTCCGCCGTTTGTGCATCTGATGTGCGTTTTGTACGATACCGTTCTACCGGCAAAGAACGTGACGCAGAATCAGGCAATGACTACTTCGGGGCCAGATATTATGCAAGCTCGATGGGCCGCTGGTTGAGCCCAGACGACTCTTTGAATGGTGCCATCATGGAGTTGCCCCAGACGTGGAATAAGTACAGCTACGAATACAACAGACCACTGTATGGAACCGATCCGGATGGGCGGTGTCCTCCATGTGTTGGAGCTGTTATTGGTGGCGTTGTACAAGGTGGTTTTGATCTTGGGAAGCAACTGTACAACAACGGGGGAAGTCCTTCCAAGGTCAGTTGGGGTGAAGTGGGAGCCAATACGGGCGGGTGGCCCGGTCATCGGCCCTGAAAAGTCACACAATGAGCCAGCCGAAGCTGTGCCCCGTTCATCGCGTTCTTTGCGATGAGCGGGCGTTGCGATAAGAACCTGGCCGGAGGAGGGCGAAGCGATGCCGGGCGGCCTGAGGCGGTTTCAAAAGGCGGGGTCTCCGCGCATCATCGCCCTCGGTTGCATTCATCGTCTACCGCCTTTCGGCCAGGAACGCGGAAAGGGCGCGGCGCCAACACTCAAAGGTGCGGGCAAGGGAATGCCAACTCGAGTCGCCCGCCCGCTCATCGCAAAGAACGCGATGGACGGGGCACAGCGCGATGTCCCGCGATCAGGTCCCCTGCGGCTTTTGACCGGGCCACCCGCCGCCGGCGGGGCCATTCCGTCCGGGTCTGTCAGGACCAGCGGCTGGTTCAGCACATAGCCGTAGAGGTTCCAGCTTTGTGGGTCGGCGGCGTTCGCTGCCTTGAGCCAGCCAGGATCTGGACTCATCCATCTCCCCGCTGAGCTTGCGTAGTACCTGGCCCCGAAGTAGTCGTTTCCGGATTCGGCGTCTCGTTCTTTGCCGGTGAACTGGTACGGATCGGCGGTGCCGCCGGTGAAGAGCTGGCCGAAGGGAGCATAGTCCTGGGTGCTGAGCACGACGCCCGTCGAGGAGAGCGTTCCGACCGCCGAGCCCAGGTGGTCGGTGATGCGGTAAACCTGCGCGCCTGTTTGGGTGCCGGGAACCTCGGCCAGCAGGCCGCTCGCTGCGTAGATCAGGTCGGTCCACGCAGTGCCCGCGAGCCGCGCCAGCGGACGCCCGCCGAAGTAGATCGTATCCACGCCCACCGGGCCGCCGCCAGGCGACGGAAAAGCCTTCTCCACGCGGTTGCCCTCCGCATCGTAGATGTAGCTCACGCCGGCGGCTGCTTCGGTTGAGACCATCCCATTGGCGTCGTAGGTGTACACGTTGCCCGCACCATCCATCAGCAGATTCCCCGCCGCGTCGTAGCTCCAGCCGGAGAGCTGGTTTGCCGCAGTATACGCCTGCACGAAGCTGAAATTGCCAGCCGCCTGAAGGTTGCCGAAGGCGTCGTAGCCGTAGCTCTCGTTCAGTCCGTTGGCGGTCAGGTACGTCCCAGTGACCTGGAAGACCTGCCACGCCGCTCTAGATCGGCTTCCAGAATTTGTGCCCTTGTTGCATCGTGCACGGTGGCGTTTTCTTGAGGAAAACGTCACTTGAGGGCGCCGCTTTCGGGGTACAGCTATTCTGGCGCCGGTATAGGGGGCGGCTGGGCAAGGTCCGTGCTCCCTCACCCCGCCCCAGCCGCAAAAACAAATAAGCGGCGAGGGTGAGGCACTCGGGCGTTGTGGCTGGGCAGGGGCTATTCCTGGATTGGGATCTCGCTGCGGACTTTGAAGTGGACGAGGATGGAGGCGTGGCCGGTGGGGCAGCCGAGCAGCAGGCCGCGGCCCTGGCCCTTGAAGGAGTAAGCGACGTGGGCGATGCCGCTGGGATCGATCTTTGTGACGGCGGGCGGGGTCACGTCGCGGATCTTGTCGGTGTTGGCCAGCTCGACTTCGGCGGAGAGCAGCACCTCGTGGAGGGCGGGGTCGAGGGCGATGGGGACTTGCAGATCGTCGGCGGCGTTGGTGCGGTTGCATTCGACGGCTAGGCCGGAGATTTTGTTGTCGCGAACCTGCTCGACGGTGTCGAGGATGGGGTTGGAGTGGTAGACGCGGGAGAAGAAGGTGTAGGCGTCCGCGCCGCGGCCCCAGGGGCGGACGATCTCGATGTGGTCGGCGTCGATTTTCTGCGGCGGGGTGTCGGTGTCGCAGCCATAGGTGGCCGAGTAGTAGTTGACGACGCGGGTGTGGGTGGGAAGGTACTTGCCGAAGGAACCGAAGGCGTCGGTGTCGCGGGCCTCGAAGGCGCAATAACGATGAATGCGGCCGACCGGCTGAGCGCTGCGCCACCTCTGCTCGAGATTCTGCAGGAAGGTGTTATCGTTGCTGGCGCTGAGGTCGGTGAGCAGTGGGTCGCTGTCGTAGATCTTGCCCATGTTGGCGACGAAGGAGCCCTGGTGGGGGGTGGCGTAGGCGACGAGGAAACGGACGCGGGCGGCCTCGGCCGGGTGGTTGAGGAGCATCTCCTCGGTGAGGATGCCGCCCAGGGAGTGGGCGATGAAGACCACCTCCTGGTGATCCCAGACGCGCTTCTGCTTGAGCTGCTGCCAGAGAAGCTGAGCCAGCTGTGTGGTGGAGTACTGGCCGCGATAGGAGGGAGTGGGGTACTCGGCGACGACCACGTCGGAGTGGGCGAAGTGGGGGTCGGTCTGGAGGAGCTGGGGCCAATAGGCGCCGTTGGGGGCGCGCCAGGTCTCGCGGCTGCCGTGGATGCCGTGGACAAAGACGATGACGCGGGGTTTGAGATCGCCGGCGTGGGCGGAGACGGAGCCCAGACCCGCGATAGCGGAACTCAGCAACAGCGCCCGGAAAAGAGCGGCAACGGTACGCACGGACAATCCTCTCGGATGATGGCCCATGGAGGGCCTGATTCAAGGGTAACGCGGTTGGACTGGGGGATGCTGAGCGGCAGGCCGCATTTCGGGAGGGGGTGGGTGGGATTGCGATTGTTCTTCGAGCTTGAATCGGCTAGTGCATTGCACTAGACTCATGAGTGCTGCAAGGGGCGCCCATCACGGTTGTCGAAACACCCGAGTTCCTGTCGGCGACGCGCAAGCTGATGGATGAGAGCGATAGAGCAGATCTGGTCGGTTTTCTTGCCTTGAATCCGGAGGCGGGCGATCCGATTCCAGGCAGCGGCGGAGTGCGGAAGCTGCGCTGGGCTCTGGAGGGACGGGGAAAGCGCGGCGGAGCGCGGGTAATCTACTTTTTTCACGATCTTTCCATGCCGGTCTATCTTTTGACGGCGTATGCCAAGAACGCGCGGGAGAATCTGACCCAGGCCGAGATTCACTCTCTGCACCGGATCGCAAAACTGCTGGTGGAAAGCCACCGAAGGAGAAGATTGCCATGAGCAAGATTGGCGAGAGCATTCTTCGCGGCATGGAGCAGGCGCTTGCCTTTGCCGAGGGTTCGGCCGATGCGGCGAGTTATGCCGTGCACATTCCGGCGGAGATCGATGTGCGGGCCATCCGTGCGCGGATGGGGTTGACTCAGGAGGAGTTTGCCGTGCGGTTTGGGTTCAGCGTGAACACGCTGCGGCATTGGGAACAGGGACGGCGGGTTCCCGAGGGACCGACGCGGGCTTATCTTCTGGTTATCGATCGGGAACCGGCGGCGGTGGAGAAGGCGCTGCGGATTGCGTGACCGCCCGCGGCGGGGGGCCTTGAGGGCGGGCACCCGCCGCTACTTCTTTTGGTTGAGCAGGGCGTCGCGGTCCAGGATGTTGCCATCCATCACGATGGCCGAGATGCGGCGGGCGTTCCAGATGTTGGCGGTGGGATCGGCGTCGAGGACGAGGATGTCGGCGTGGCGGCCGGGCGAGATCTGGCCGATCTCGTACCAGCCGAACTGGTCGGCGTAGTTGTTGGTGGCGGCGGCCAGGGCCTCGCGCGGGGTCAGGCCCAGGCGGACCAGCAGCTCCAGCTCGACGTGGAGCGAGATGCCAGGCAACGCCGCGTTCACCGGCGCGCCGGAGGCGGCCAGGTAGTGCGGGAAGGCGGAGAAGAGCGTCTCGTTGAGCCGCCATAGCCGCAGCGCCGACTGGTCGGCCTTCTTGCGCTGGCTGTCCTCGAGCCATCGCTGGGTGGAGCCGGGCAGCCGGCGCGCGATTGAAGAGAGCGGATAGTCCATCTCGCCGGTGGCGGGGTTTGTCGGCTCCCACAGGTGCGCCGGGTCGATGAGCCGGGCCGCGGGCTCGTTCCACAGATTGCGGTGTTCGGGAAGCCGGGCGAAGAAGACGCTGAAGGTGGGCGCCAGCGCGGCGTGATGCGTGGCCAGGAAACGGGCGTAGGCGCGGACGTGCAGGTCGGTGGGCGGCAGGCGCTCGGCGTAGTCGAGAGCCGTGCTGGCGGCCGAGCCCTCGGGATCGTCGACCAGGGGCCGCTGCAGCTCGTCGGGGATCACGCCCAGCTCGTAACGGCCCATGTGCAGCAGCGCGTCGACCCCGGCATTGATGGCAATGTTGTACGGCGTGGAGACGAACTCGCCGTAGGTGACCAGGCCGAGCTGGCGGGCGCGAGCTATGATCCACTGCGTATTGGCGGCGGTCAGGTGGTGGCCCAGGTAGAGCACGCGCGTGCCCTGACGGGCGGAGTCGATGAGCTGGTGGACGGTGTCTTCCGGGCTCAGCTCGGCCGGGTGCGCCCCCTCACGGAGCTTCAGCGCCCACTCCGGACGCTTGGCCAGCAGGCTCCAGTTGTCGGTAACGCCGACGGAATCGACCAGGTAGAGGTGCGGCGAGGGCTGTGCCGCGGTGTCGGCGACGCCATGGCGGGCGTCCGAGACGGCCACCACCGTAGTGACGCCCATGTAGAGATTGGCGTTGGCCTGGCCCTGCGAACTCATGCCGGCATAGCCGTCGATGAGGCCGGGAATCAGGTACTTGCCGGTGCAGTCGATGACTCGGGCGCCCTTGGGGATGGTGACCGCCATTGCGTTTCCCACCTCGACGATGCGGCCGTCGCGGATGACTACGATGGCGCCGGGCTGATCCTTGGCCGAGCGGCCCCAGCCCGAGACGTCGACCACCGTTCCGCCGGTAAGGACCAGCGGGACCGAGGGCGGGATCTTGGGGGCAGCGGGAAACTGCGCCTGGCCCGGGAGGAGCCCGGCGCCCAGCGCCGCAGCGCCCGCACCCAGCAGGAAAAGTCGAGATAATCGCATCGGAAAGCGGTCTGTTGAGGATTGTCGCACAGCGGGGTGGCGCAATCGATAAAGGAATGCCCGGCAAGGACCTGCCGGCGTCCCGGAATGGCGCCCGGTCCGGAGAGCGTGCGCGCCCGCGGTGGCTGTGTTCCTACTTTGCCGCAAGGGCCGGCTTTTTGCGGGTGGCGAGGAGGGGGATGACCTGCGCGTAAGCGGCGTCGACCGAGAGGCCGTGCAGGGCGCGGAGGGCGTCGACCTTGCCGTGCTCGATGAACTGGTCGGGCCAGCCGATGCGGACGACGGGGAGCTGCGAGCCGAGTTCTTCGAGGGCCTCAAGGACAGCGGAGCCGAAGCCGCCCATGCGGACGTGGTCTTCGAAGGTGACGAAGGCGGCGACGCGGCTGGCGAAGGCTGCCAGCATCTCCTTGTCGATGGGCTTGACGAAGCGCGGGTTGACGACGGCGGCCGAGTAGCCTTCGGCTTCGAGGCGCGTGGCGAGTTCGGCGCCCATGGCGCAGAGGGGGCCGAGGCCGAGGATGGCCACGTCGGAGCCGTCCTTGAGGATCTCCGCCTTGCCGACGGGCAGGGCCTGGCGGTCCGGATTGACGCCGCCGCCGGAGACAACGCCGCGGGGATAGCGGATGGCCGAGGGGCCGGGCAGCTCGAGGGCGGTCTTCATCATGCCGGCCAGCTCGTCTTCGTTCCTGGGGGCCATCAGCACCAGGCCGGGGATGCCGCGCAGGTAGGCGATGTCGAAGAGGCCGTGATGGGTGGGGCCGTCGTCGCCGGAGAGGCCGGCGCGGTCCATGCAGAAGACGACGGGGAGCTGCTGCAGGGCCACGTCGTGGACGATCTGGTCGAAGCCGCGCTGCAGGAAGGTGGAGTAGATGGCGCAGAAGGGGCGGAAGCCGCGGGTGGCCATGCCGGCGGCAAAGATGACGGCGTGCTCCTCGGCGATGCCCACGTCGAAGTAGCGTTTGGGATGGTGGGGGCGGAAGAGGTCGAGGCCGGTGCCGGAGGGCATGGCGGCGGTGATGGCCACGATGCGCTGGTCCTGGCGCGCCAGCTCGGCGAGCGTGGTGGCGAAGACCTCGGAGTAGGTTTGCAGGCCGGCGGGCTTGGTCTCGCCGGTTTCGGGATCGAAGGGGCCCAGGCCGTGGAACTTCTTCTGGCCGTCGAGGGCGGGCTGGAAGCCGCGGCCCTTCTGCGTCAGCACATGCAGCAGGACCGGGCGGTCGACGGTCTTGAGGAACTTGAAGGTCTCGACGAGCAGCGGGATGTTATGGCCGTCGATGGGGCCGAAGTACTGGAGGCCGAACTCCTCGAAGAGGACCGAGGGCCACAACAGGCTCTTGGCGGCCTCTTCGGCGCGGCGGGCCAGCTCGACGGCAGTCTTGCCGGCCAGCCGCTCGACGATGCGCTTGGCCGAGTCGTGCAGGCGGTTGTAGTGCTCGTTGGTGACGATCTTGTGGAAGTAGCGGGCGATGGCGCCGACGTTGCGGTCGATGGACCACTCGTTGTCGTTGAGGACGACGATGAGGCGTCGGGTCTGCTCGGCGATGTTGTTGAGGGCCTCGAAGGAGATGCCGTTGGTGAAGGCGGCGTCGCCGGCGACGGCAATCACGTGCTCGTGGCCGCCGGCCAGGTCGCGGGCGACGGCCATGCCCAGGGCCGCCGAGAGGGCCGTGGCGGCGTGGCCGGCGCCAAAGCAGTCGTGCTCGCTCTCGGTGCGCAGCATGAAGCCGTTGAGGCCGCCGGGCTGGCGGATGGTCTCCAGACGGTCGCGGCGGCCGGTGAGGATCTTGTGGATGTACGCCTGGTGCGAGACGTCGAAGAGAAGTTTGTCGTCCGGGGTATTGAAGACCGCGTGGAGCGCTAGGGTGAGCTCGACGACGCCGAGGTTGGGGCCGAGGTGGCCGCCGGTTTTCGACAGGGTCTGGATGAGGAAGACGCGGATCTCTTCGGCGAGCTGGGCCATCTGCGCAAAGTCGAGGCACTTCAGGTCGGCGGGCGAGTTGATGGTTTCCAGCAGTGATCCCATGATGGTCCTTCCGCGGAAAGAGCCAGATCGGGCATGAAAAAAGCCCCCGGCGTGGGGGACCGCTCCAGTCGCGTTGCTAACCGATAGTATAGCAACCCCGTTTTTTGGACGGAGTTTCACGGGCCGCGGGAAGAGGCCATGGGATGGGTGAGGCGCCCCGGAAGACGCCCGCAGGGGCTGAAGCCCGCGTTTCTTTTCAGCGCCTTGCGGCACGACTGAAGTCGTGCCTTAGGAAAAAACAAATCCGATGGCTCGCCGGGGGCGAGCGCGGGCGAGGACGCCCGCGCTACAGCCGGCCGGGAGGCCGGCGCTACGGTTTCATGCGCCGCGGGTCGGAGACGCCAGTGGGGGACTGTTACAACGCCCACTCCGATCGAGTCTTCCGCAGCCACTGAAGTCGTGCCCTGACGCTTTTCGTGCCATGAGTCGAGTTTTCCGCAGCCTGTAGGGCCCGGCGGCGCACTAGCCGAAGACCGGGGAGTTGGCCGGGGATGCGCGATTCACGGCTGACAGCGCACACGCGGGAGGAGTATCATGATTGCCGCCCAAGCTAGCAATTCCACAGAGCAACTACGCTCCGGGCCCTTCGGATCCTCTGCATGGGGCGCGGCTCCATGCGCGCATCAACCAGTTTTTCTGGAGCAGTTTTTCTGGAGAAAGATCATGCAAGTCCACAAGCTTTCGTACTTCATGCTTATCGCGCTGGGGATCGGCGCGGCCACTTGCGCAATGGCGCAGGTGGGGGGGCCGGCGGCGAGCGCCGGCGCGGCCGTCAGCGGTCCGATCGGAATTATTTCGACGGCAGCCGGCAACGGCATAGAGGGCAACAGCGGCAATGGCGGGCCGGCGACGAAGGCGGAGCTAACCAACCCGACTTCGGTGGCGGTGGACACGGCAGGAAACATCTACATTGCGGAGATGAACTTCGACGTGGTGCGCAAGGTGACGGCGAAGACAGGGGTCATTACCGTGTATGCCGGCAACGGGGTCGGAGGCTACTCGGGCGACGGCGGGCCGGCGACGAGTGCGGAACTGAACCGGCCGGAGAGTGTGGCGGTGGACGGGAATGGGAATCTCTACATTGCCGACACACGCAACCATGTGATCCGGATGGTGGCGGCCAAGACCGGGACGATCACCACGGTGGCGGGCCTGGGCTACTGCGCGCCTATCCATCCCAACCAGCCGGCGAATCAGTCCGGCCTGTGCAGCCCGGCAGGGGTGGCGGTGGATGGCGCCGGCAACCTGTATATCGCCGACACAGGTCATCGCCGGATCGAAGAGGTGACCAAGCAGACGGGGACGATCGGCATTCTGGCCGGTAACGGGCAGTGCTGCGCGTATAGCGGCGACGGCGGGCCCGCGTTGAACGCCGGGCTCTACAGCCCGCAGGCCGTGGCGGTGGACGCGTACGGGAGTCTGTACATTGCCGACACGTACCACTGCGCGATCCGCAGGGTGACGAACGGGACGATCAACTCGCTGGTGGGCATCCCGGGGAATAACCCTTTCTCCAGTTGCGGCTTCAGCGGCGACGGCGGGCCGGCGAGCCAGGCGCACCTCTACTATCCCTTCGGTGTGGCGGTCGATGGGGAGGGCGATGTGTTTATCGCCGACGGCTACAACGCCGAGGTGCGGGTGGTGCACGGAGGCGGGATCTACGCGGTGGCGGGGATGCACGGCGGCGCGCCGATCGCCGAGATTCCGCTGCAGGGCTACTCGGGCGACGGCGGGCCGTCGACCGATGCGCTGCTCGAGGAACCCTACGGAGTGACGGTGGACGGGTCGGGAAACCTGTGGATCGCGGATATGGGGGCCGTGGTGCGGAAGGTGGCAGGGATCGCGCTGCCGGCTGCATCGATGCCGCTGGCGACGCCGCAGATCAGCCCGGGTTCCGGCCCGATCGCCGGACAGACGACGGTCTCGATCACGGACAGCGACACAACCACGATCTACTACACCACCGACGGGACAGTGCCGACGACGGCGTCGCAGAAGTACAAAGGGTCGTTTCCGGTCTCCGGATCGACGGTGGTGACCGCCTTTGCGACCCTGACCGGGCATCCAAACTCGATGGCGGCGACGGCGTACTATCTCTACGCGCCTGCGCCGCAGATTGCGCCGGGAACCTCGATTGTGAAGGCTGGGGTGACGGTCTCGATCGCGGATGGGAACGCGAGCGCGGCGATCTACTACACGGTGGACGGAACCGATCCGACGGCGGGCGGCGGGACCGCAACGCTCTACAAGGGCAGCTTCGCCGTCAACGGGACGGCGACGGTGCGGGCGGCGGCGCTGGCCACGATCAGCGGACCGGGCGGCACTGTGCAAAGCCAGTGGAGCGCGATCTCGACGGCGACCTACACGCTGGAGACTGCGGCGCAGAGCGGGCCGAGCGGGATTCTGTCGACAGTGGCCGGGAACGGCAAGAGCGGCTACAACGGCGACGGCGGGCTGGCGAAGAACGCGCAGATCACATTAGTCATGGGGGTGGCAGGCGACCTGCAGGGGAACCTCTATCTGACGGATTACCACGCCTCGGTGGTCCGCAAGGTGACAGCCTCGACGGGCAAGATCTCGGTGGTGGCCGGGATCGCCGGCCGTTCCGGATACAGCGGCGACAACGGTCCAGCCACCAAGGCGCTGCTGAATGAGCCGGTGGGCATTGCGGTTGACGGCGCCGGGAATCTATTTATCGCCGATAGCGGGAACCTGGTGATCCGCAAGGTGACGGCGGCGACGGGGACGATCACGACGGTGGCCGGCAGCGGCGCCCATATTCCCCAATCCGGCTGCATCGCAATTGCCAACGGCGCCCCGGCACTCACCCAGCCGTTCTGCTACCCCTATTCGGTGGCCGTGGACGGTGCGGGAAACCTGTTTATCAACGACCAGGGGTGGAGCACGATCTTCAAGGTGACGGCCAGCGATGGCGCGATCGGGGCCGTGGCCGGGAACGGTCAGTTCAACAACAATTACTACGACGTGGGGGACGGCGGCCTGGCGCTCGACGCTCCGCTGGGTCAGCCGTATGGCATCGCTGTGGATGCGGCGGGGAACCTGTATATCGCCGACACCAACGATTCGACGATTCGCAGGGTGGACGCGCAGACGGGCATCATCACCCGGGTGACCGGCGATCCGCAGGGCGGTTGCAACTGGACCGGCGACGGCGGCGCGGCGCTCGGCGCAACCCTGTGCTATCCGTATAGCGTGGCCGTGGACGGCGGGGGGAATCTCTACATCGGCGACGACGCCAACGCGGTAGTGCGGATGATCGACCCACAGAAGAACATCTACACCATCTTCGGCAACATCAATTATTACGGTTACGCAGGCGACGGCGGGCCGGCGGCGTACGGGTCGTTGGAAGATCCTGAAGCGATGGCGGTGGACGGGCTGGGGAATCTGTATATTGCCGATTCAGCCGACTATGCGATCCGGAAGGTGACGTGGGCGGCGGCCGAGCCAACGCTGGAGCCGGTGATCTCGCCCGGGTCCGGCACGCTGACGGCGTTGCCCACGGTGACGATCACGGCGCCAGGCGCGGGAGCGACGGTCTACTACACGACCAATGGGACGGTGCCAAGCACAAAGTCCACGAAGTACAAGGGATCGTTCAAGTTGACCGGCTCGGCGCTGGTAACGGCCTTCGCGACCAATCCCAGCGGGCCGAACTCGCCGGCATCCGAGGCGGCGTACCTCTACCTGCCGGCGCCGAAGATCACGCCGGGAACGGGGACGATTACCGGCGCGACCCAGGTGACGATCTCGGACGATAACGCGGCGGCGAAGATCTACTACACGCTGGACGGGTCGAATCCGACGCAGGGCGGCCCGTCGGTGCAAGCCTACACCGGCCCGTTCACCGTCTCGGCCACGACGACGGTGAACGCGGCGGC
>JBAVMZ010000094.1:0-3812 GCA_049690595.1 Occallatibacter sp.
ATCTGCGAATCAAGGCGTTTTATGGAACATCAGAGAATGCGGTCAAAACACAAATATGGATTGCTATCTCCGTTTACGTGCTGGTTGCAATTATCAAAAAGCAATTGAATCTAGAGCAAAGCCTCTACACAATTTTACAAATTGTCAGCGTGACGCTTTTCGAGAAAATATCGCTTTTACAAGCGCTTACAGATGTTGATGTTATGGAAGAAAATACAGATACTAACAACCAACTGAATTTATTCGACTAACGTTGGGACAGTAGTGATATGGAAAGTATTATAAAATATTTCTCCGTTGAATGAAATATTGACTAAAAACACGAGATTTAGTATTGATGTTTTTCAGCAGGTGTAAATTGTTTTTATTACAAATTAAAAGCAAGTATATACGTGAAAAATCATCAACAAGTTATCTTTATCATATTAAAATACTTTGGATAATACCATTAGTCCAAAACAACCAATCTGGAGGAACAATGAATGAAAGGTGCCATACCTTCAGCCGTATCACAAACACGATAAGGATATTATTAATATTCTTTTTTTCTCTGATTTCAATGTCTGTCAATAGTAACCTCGCTTTCTGTGAGGAGATTCACCTTATGGCGGCGGTTGGCGATATGGCAAAGATCAATGTACTGCTTAAAGAACATCCCGATTTGATATCCAGCAAGGACGACTATGGACGAACCCCTCTGCACTGGGCGGCGCAATATGGCCACAAAGATGTGGCAGAACTGCTTTTGGCTAGCAAGGCCAATGTCAATGCCAGGGACAATAGTGGTGCAACGCCTCTGCATTGTATTGTGAATATTAACAGCCGCAGAGATATGAAAAATATGACGGAGTTGCTATTAACCCATCGGGCCGATGTTAATGCAAAGACCAATCAAGGTGTAACACCTTTGCACATGGCGGTGCAATATGGCCGCAAGGATCTAGCAGACTTACTAATGTTGCACTGGGCTGACATCAACGCCAAGACCAATCAGGGCTTAACTCCTTTACACATGGCGACTAAATATGACTACAAGGACATTGTAGAATTGTTGCTGACTTCCAAGGTCGACATGAATGTCAATACCAGGGATAATAGCGGAGCAGTTCCTTTACATATGGCGGCAGAATACGGCTACTACGACATTGCCAAACTGCTGTTGAAATATGGAGCCAGTGTCGATGCCAGAACCCATACAGGAATGACACCTTTGCATTTTGCGGCGCATAAAAACCACAAGGATGTTACAAAATTGCTGCTATCCAGCAAGGCCGATGTCAACGCCAGGGACAATGATAAATTCACTCCTCTGCATTATGCGGTGGAATTTGGCCATGAAGAGGCGAAAGATGTTGTTAAATTACTACTGTCCCGTAAGGCCGATGTCAATGTTAAGGCCAAAGGAGGCATAACGCCATTGCACATAGCCGCACAGTATGGCCTCTGCGATGTAGCGGAGTTACTGCTATCTTACGGGGCAGATATCAATGCCCGGAACGACACAGGCAGGACACCTTTGCATTACGCCGTTGATAATGGCCGCAAGGATTTTGTTAAATTGCTGTTTTCCCGCAATGCAATAGTCAATGCCAAGGACAACAACGGCATGTCGCCATTGCACCTGGCACAATACGGTCATGAAGATATGGTGGCTTTGTTGCGAAGTAATGGCGCCTATGAATGATAATTACAGGAAATAAAATCCGGCCGGTTGTGCCGTTATCGATTGTTGAACCGGCATCACGGAAAGCACTTTACTATTTTTGCGGGGTGTTTCTATTTTCCTCTTTTTTTTCGCTGCTTAAACTCCACATGCCCAGTCGCCCGAGCGTTGCTGCCAGATGCATCCTGCTCATACGCCAGTTTGTCAGCGCCTCAACACGTTGTCTCCCTGCGTTGTTTAAAGACGACTGCCCGTTGAGCAATTCAATGATATTGCCCACGCCGACGACATAGCGTTGCTTTAGGGCTTTGTAGGATTTCTCTGCGATGTCCAGAAGCTTTGCGCTGTTGTCCAGATTTTTTGTGGCGGATTGCAGGGTTTGGTAGCTCGTCCATACATCCAACCCGACTTTTTGTTCCGCTTCGGCGAGTACATCACTTTGAAGCTCGCTTTGCGCTTTGGCTTGTCGAATTTGATAGGTACGTGATAATCCCTCAAATATGGGGATGTTAACCTGCACGCCCACGGAGGTGTCATTGGTAATGGCGGAAAGAGCATTCATTCCTACGCTCGGAACAACAGGTTGATCGTTATGACTGGACTGGGCAATCAGTTTTATACTGGGAAGCCCTTCTGCACGTGCTTGAGCAGTTTTGGCTTCAGCCGCCTTTAGTTGGGCTTTTGCCGCACGCACACTCGGATGCGTGCGCAGGGCCTCTTCAATCAATTCCGGCACAGCCTGCTGGAATTCCTCATCGGGTTTGACGCCTTCTTCCACCGAAGGCAAGATAATCGGTTCATCCGGTCTAAGTCCGATATCCGAGGCTAGAGTGCCCAAAGCGCTATTGAAATCACCTTCGGCCTTGGTCCTGTTGAGTATAGCCTGTTCATAGGCCGTTTGCGCCTGCAGTTCATCGCTGAGTGGGGCAACTCCGTTGTCAACACGCTTGGTAGTGGCCGTAACTGTCTCCAGAGCCGCTTTTTCATTTTCCCTGGCTGTTTCCAGGACGCCTTGCGCCGCCTGCGCGGTGTAATAGTCCTTGGATACGGTGGAAAATATATCCTGCAGGCTGGCTTCATGATCGGCAAGCGCCGCTGCCAGGAGTTCTTTGGCGTTGGCCAGTGCGGCGGAACGATCTCCGAAGTCATAAAGCACCCAGGAAAGCGAAATGCTTTCCGTACTGGCCAGCGAATAATTGTTTGAACTCAGAGATGGATAACCACCGACTTTTGTGTCTGCGTGATCATGTACTGTCTGTGCCGATCCGGAGAGCGTGGGCAGGTATGCCGATTTGCCGATGCCGACTGCCGCCGCCTTGACCTTGATATCGGCCCAAGCCTGGCGTATTTTGGGATTTCTGCATAAAGCTCTTTCCACGGATTCCTGCAGACCGAGCGGCGAACCCGGTTCCCTGAATGCGCAGAAGTGGTCATCAAGCAGAGGGCTTGCGGGTGAAGCCGGCACGGAATGCTCGGTATTAAAAACATCAAACGCATAAACTCTGTAAACCGGAAGCATTGAAGCGATTAATCCAATGATGAACCAGGTTGTTATGCGCAACATTATGCTTTGCAACTTTTGCCATGTATAAAACTTATCCCGTTTGATCTTTGGCAAAACTTGCTTGCGAACCCTGTCAGCGTTCACGCATGCCCTCCTGTGCTGTTTGCATCAGCGGATCCAGAAAATACGCGGCTACACTGCGTTTACCGGTCTTAATCTCCGCAGTAACGGCCATGCCTGATGTCAGATTTATCCACTTACCGTCGATGAGCATTTTATTGGTGGGCAGTTTGATGCGAGTCATGAAGGTTAAAACTTGTTTTTTGTCCTGTACAGCGTCATTGGAAACCAGCCGGACGGTGCCGTGCAAATAACCGTAATGGGTATACGGGAATGATTCAACCTTGACTACCGCTTCCTGGCCTTCTTTCACAAAACCGATATCCTTATTCTCAACGCTGGCCTCGACTTCCAGAGCATCGTCGGGAACGATCTCCATCAATGACTGTGCCGTAGTCACCACCCCTCCCAGCGTATGTACTGCCATCTGCTGAACGGTGCCCGTAACCGGCGCAGTGATTCTCATAAGGTGTTCTCTGGTAACGGCTTTGGTTTCATCGTCACGTGTCTGCGCCAGTTCATTAG
>JBAVMZ010000095.1:0-1579 GCA_049690595.1 Occallatibacter sp.
CGATTCTGGGCCTGCTGGGGCCGGCGGCGCAGGTTGCCGGGCAAATTCTGTGGCGGAGCGCGCCGGCCGGCCGCACGGGTCCAGCCGCTGAGGACAAGAACAGCCTCGGGGCTAACACCGCTAACTCCGCTAACACTGCTCAAACCGACCTGCTGCGGCTGCCCGAGAGCGCTTTGCGGCGTCTGCGCGGCCGTGAGATCGCCATGATCTTCCAGGAGCCGATGACGGCGCTGAATCCGGTGATGACGATCGGCCGCCAGGTGGCTGAATGCGGTGCTGCGCACGCAGCCTCTTGGACTGGCCGTGAGGTAAAACGGAGAGCCATCGCCGCGTTGGAGGCCGTCGCCATTCCCGAGGCGGCACGGCGCTATGGCGACTACCCGCACCAGTTTTCCGGCGGGCAGCGGCAGAGGATTCTCATCGCCATGGCGCTCATCAACCGGCCCCGGCTGCTGATTGCCGACGAGCCAACTACGGCTCTCGATGTGACCGTGCAGGCGCAGGTGCTGGAGTTGCTGCGCGACCTGCAACGGCAGCACGGGTTGGCGATGCTGTTCATCTCCCATGATCTGGCCGTGGTGGGGCAGGTGGCCAGCCGGGTCGCGGTCATGCGCGCGGGCGAGATTGTGGAGATGGGGTCTAGCCGGCGGCTGCTCACAAACCCGGAGCATCCTTACTCCAGGAGCCTGCTGGCTGCCGTTCCCACCCTGCGCACCGATAGGAGCAAGCCGCTGGCGATGGTGGGGTAGGTCGGCATGTACAAGATGGACTGAGCTGCGGACAGAGACACGTCCGCCCCTCGGTGGGACCGAGAGGCGGCGTGGTTGGGGTTGGGCTGAAGCTACTCGGCTACGGCTTCTTCAACGGCAGGCGCAGCAGTAGCGACGGGCGCAACGGCAGCAGCAGGCTCGGCGGCCGGCGCTTCCGCGGCGGCTTCCTCGGCCGCTTCGGCCAGGACCTTGACCTTCACGTGCGCGGTGACTTCGCGGTAGAGCTTGATGGCCACGTTGAAGTCGCCCAGGCTCTTGAGCGGCTCGTCCAACTGGATCTTGCGGCGGTCGATCTCGAAGCCCTTGGCCGCGAGTCCGGCGGCGATATCGGCCGAGGTGACGGAGCCGAAGAGATGGCCGGCCTCGCCCGACTTGCGGGTAAAGCTCAGCACGACGGGTTCGAGCTTGGTGACCAACTCCTCTGCCACGGCCTTCTCAGTAGCGGAGCGGCGGGCAGCAGCGTTTTTCATCTGGTCAATAACGGCCTTGTTGGCCGGGGTAGCCTGCAGCGCCAGCTTGCGGGGCAGCAGGAAGTTGCGGCCGTAGCCGTCCGCGACCTTCACCACGTCTCCGCGGTGGCCCAGATTGGCTACGTCTTCCTTCAGAATAACTTCCATGGGAAACTCTCCAGTATTTCAGGCGGGCGCCGCGGGCGCCTTTGTCTCTTGGACAAGGGCGTCAGCGATCCGGCGGCCGCGCAGGGTTCTATTGCAGTAGCCGCAGGCTAGTGCCGCGTGGCGAACGGCAGCAGGGCGATGTTCCGTGCCTGCTTGATGGCGCGGGTCAGGCGGCGCTGGTGCGTGGTGCAC
>JBAVMZ010000096.1:0-33389 GCA_049690595.1 Occallatibacter sp.
GCCTCGCGCCGGATCAGCCGCAGGAAGTTCTCCGCCATGGTCAACGGAGCCACCAGCAGCGGCTGGTAGTCGTCCAGTTCCGCGTGCGCGGTCAGGTAGTTGAAGACCATGTGCACCCGCTCGGTGATCTCCGGATTGCTGGTGAGCAGGCTCAGGTCGGTGTAGAAGCGCGCCGTCACCGGGTTGTAGTTGCCCGTGCCCAGGTGGCAGTAGCGGCGGGTCACGCCGTCTTCGTCGTGGCGGACGAGCATGGCCAGCTTGCAATGGGTCTTCAGGCCGACGACGCCGTGAAAGACCTGCACCCCGGCATCCTCCATCGAGCGCGCCCAGCGGATGTTCGAGGCCTCGTCGAAGCGCGCCATCAGCTCCACCACCAGCGTGGCTTCCTTGGTCGCCGCCGCCTCGATCAACGACTGGAAGATGGGCGAGTCGGAGGAGGTGCGGTAGAGGGTCTGCTTCATGGTGACGACGGAGGGGTCTTCGGCGCCCTGCTGGATGAAATCGATGACCGGGTCGTAGGCGTCGAAGGGGTGGTGGAGCAGGACATCGCGGTGGCGCAGCTCGTCGAAGATCCCGGTCGACTTGCGGCTCAGCACCAGCGGCTTGGGCGTGAATGGCGGAAACTTCAGGTCCTGACGCTTGATGTCGCCATAGAAGAACATCAGCCGCGAGAGGTTCACCGGCCCGTCGCCGAGGAAGACCTGGTCCTCGTCGAGTTCGAAGTTGACGCGCAGCCGCTCGACGATCTCCGGGTCGGCTCCGGCCTCGATCTCCAGCCGCACCGCGTCGCCCTTTCGCCGGTTGTGCAGCTCCACGCGGATCGTCTCCAGCAGGGAGCGCGCCTCCTCCTCTTCGAAGTAGAGGTTCGAGTTGCGGGTGACGCGGAAGGCCGTCCGCGCCAGAATCTCATAGCCGCGGTACATGCTGGGCAGGTTCTGCGCAATCAGGTCCTGCAGCAGCATGTAATCGTGGCTGCCCTCGGCCGAGGGCAGCCGCACAAACCGTGGCAGCGCGCGCGGCACCGTGACCACGCCCAGCACCGGCGGCCCCGAGCTGCGGCGCTTGCGCTTCAGCAGCAGCGCCAGGCAAAGCGCCTTGTTGAGCACCCGTGGAAACGGATGCGCCGGGTCAATGGCGATCGGCGTCAGCAGCGGGTCCACCTCGCGCAGGAAGTGGGTCTGGGCAAAGCCCCGCGCCTCCTCGTCCATCTGGTCCCAGTCCAGCAGCCGGATTCCCTGCTTGCGCAGGTCGGGCAGGAGTTGCTCGTTCCAGCAGCGGTACTGCGCGGCCACAAAGCTGTGAATCTCGGCCGTGAGCTGAGCCAGCGACTCGTCCGGGCGGAGTCCGTCGAAGCCCGTCTCGCGGTAGCCGTCCTCGATGCGCTGCATCAGGCCGGCCTGGCGAATCTCCACATATTCGTCGAGGTTCGAGCCGGTGATGGCCAGGAACTTCACCCGCTCCAGCAGCGGGTTTGAGGCGTCTTCGGCCTCTTCGAGCACACGCCGGTTGAACTGCATCCAGGAGTGGTCGCGGCCATTGAAAAGCTTCTGTTTCTGCTGCGGTTTAGCCATGCCGTCCGGCTCGTTCGGCCGTGTTGGCTAGTCTACAGCGTCTCGCGGCTTTTGGCACCCCGCGCGCTGTGAATCTCTCCGGCCGGCTGTCCCAGATCGGCGCCGCCGGTCGCCGGCGTCCCGCGGGCACCGTCTTACGTTGTATACTCCACCCCGTATGCAAGTCTTCGCAATCCTTCCCGCGGCCGGCCTGGGAACCCGGATGGCCGGGCCGCAACCGAAGCAGTTTCTCGCCCTGGATGGCGTCCCCATCCTCATCCATTCCCTGCGCGCCTTCGCCGCCGTCGAGCGCGTCACATCCATCGTCGTCGCCGTGCGCAAGCCGGAGATGGAGCGGGTCGAGGCCCAGGTGGCCGAGTACGGTTTCTCGGGCCGCGTCCGCGTCGTCGAGGGCGGCGACCATCGCCAGGATTCCGTGGCCCATGCGCTGGCCTCGCTCGACGCCGAGCCCGACGATATCGTCCTCGTGCACGACGCCGTCCGCCCGCTCATCAACGCCGCCACCATCGATCGCACCATTGACGCGGTCCTGCAGCACGGCGCCGCCATCGTCGGCTTGCCGGCCGTCGACACCATCAAGCAGGTGGAGCGCACCGCCCACGGCGCCCTGGTGACGGCCACCATCCCGCGCGAGTTCGTCGTGCTGGCGCAGACCCCGCAGGGCTTCCGCTACGGACTGCTCCGCCAGGTCTTCGCCGAGGCCGAGGCCGACGGCTTCGTCGGCACCGACGAGGCCTCGCTGGTCGAGCGCGCCGGACTGCCCGTGGCCGTAGTTCACGGCTCGGCGGTCAACCTGAAGATCACCCAGCCGGGCGACCTCGAACTGGCTGAGTTCTATCTGCGCCAACGCGCGCGCTGAGCTGCGCGGCAGCCATCCCAGGGGACGGAAAGACGACTATGGACACACGCATCGGTTTTGGCTGGGATTCGCACGCATTCAAGGCCGGGGTGCAGCTGCGCATCGGCGGCATGACGCTGGACCACCCGGAGGGCCTGGCCGGCCACTCCGACGGCGACGTCCTGCTCCACGCCGTCACGGACGCCCTGCTGGGCGCCGTCGCCGCCGGCGACATCGGCAGCTTCTTTCCCCCCGGCGACCCGCGCTGGAAGAACGCCGACTCGGCCATCTTCCTCAACCTTGCTCTGGAAGAGATCCAGAACGCCGGCTACCGCCTGGTCAACGTCGACACCACCCTCATCCTGGCCGCGCCCAAGATCGGGCCCGTCGCCGGCGAGATGCGCGCCCGCGTCGCCGACCTGCTCGACATTCCCATCGCCCGCGTCAGCATCAAGGCCAAGACCCCCGAGGGTCTTGGCCTCGACCACGTCGCCCAGTGCCACGCTGTCGTCCTGCTGGAGCGCGCCGCCGAACAAGAGGACCTGAAGAGCATGAGCGCCGTCATCGAGTCCCAGCGCCAGCTAGAAGACGTCGTCGACCATCTGCTCAGCTCCGTCCACGGCGTGGAACCCCGCTCCGCCGCACCGCTCTTCGACACCGACGACATTACGTAAAAGCAGGGGTCAGGGAACAGGGGTCAGTGTTGGGGTCGGGGAGTTGGGTTCAAGCGGCGCAAGGTGTCAGCCCGGCGCGAACGAGAAGCCCGCTGCAACTCAATCCCGCCGCAACCTGGCCCGCAACGCGGCCTCGGCCCGCTCCAGATCCGCCTCCGTATCCACCCCGATCGTATCGGCCGGCGCCTCCGCCACGTAGAGCGCCATCCCGTTCTCCAGCAGCCGCAACTGCTCCAGCCGCTCCAACCGCTCGAGCGGCGAGGGCGCGAGCGCCGCAAACCGCTCCAGCGCCGCACGCCGGTAGGCATAGATCCCCAGGTGCTTGCGGTAGCCCGTGAAGCCCTGCCCGTCGCGGTCGTACGGGATCGTCGCCCGCGAGAAGTAGAGCGCCCGCCCGTCCAGCGCCGTCACCACCTTCACCGCGTTTGGGTTCTCCACATCCTCCGGCGCGCAGGCGACGGCCAGCGTCGCCACCTCCACCTCCGGCCGCCAAAACAGATCGAGCAGCGGCGGAAAGAACTCCGCGGTCAGCGTCGGCTCGTCGCCCTGGATGTTGACGTAGATGTCGGCCTCGATCCGGGTGGCCACTTCCCTCACCCGGTCCGACCCGCTCGGGCAGGCCGCCGAGGTCATCTCCACCAGAATCCCGCGCTCGCGGCAGACCGCGGCCACCTCGTCCGAATCGGTGGCCACCACGACCGGGTCCATACGCCCCGAGGCCGCCGCCGCCCGCCAGACCCACTCGACCATCGGCCGCCCTGCAATCGGCCGCAAAACCTTGCGGCTCAGGCGCGAGGAAGCCAGCCGCGCCGGAATCACCCCGGCAATGCGCAACGCACTCATGAGGCCGAGTTTACCTCATTCGGCGTCGCCGCCCGCCCGCGCCGAACCGCCCCCGCTCCGCACACGTCCTCTTGCGGTTTGACCCCGCCCGCAAACCACCCGTATCATAAGGCAAGTGGATGTGTGCGTTCGCGCGCCCGTCCGCTTCTCACTGGCCTCCCGGCCGCGCCCCCTGGCTCTCCGGTGGTGGCGTCTCCCGGCGGAGTAGCTCAGATGGTTAGAGCGACGGATTCATAACCCGTAGGTCGGCGGTTCGATCCCGCCCTCCGCCACCAGATTACTTCATTGGAATGAGTATTTTAGGAAGCCCTTAGGATACCACCCTAAAAACGCTCACCCGCAACTCACCCGTCATTGCCACCGCACCATGTCCGTAGGCGGCCTCGCAGGCGCCGCGAAAAGCGCCGTCAGCATTTCCCCCTGTGCGTCCGAGCGGTCCCGGCTCCGCCCGTGGGCGTAAAGCTGGAGTGTGGTCAGGGGGTTGGCATGACTCACCCAGGGGGGCTGCTCAATACAGATGGAGGCGCTTCTGCCCTTTCAGCAGAGAAAGTGTGTTGCGTCGGACGCGAGCTGCAATGCTCCATACGAGTACCATGTTGATGTGGATGGGTTCACGACCTGAATGCTGAGGATTTCTGTCCCTTTCCATGGAAGATCTGTCCAACAGATGCCGGCGGGTGTATATGTGGATGTATATCCTTCGATTCAATTCTTCAACTAATTGATTATACGCATGTTATATTTCGATTCGAATCTCTCTCCCCCCAACAGAGACGTTGTCCTCTTCGCCCATCCAGGAATGCACTGCGCGGGCCAGGCAATGAAGCTGCTCGCACGGGTCACCGGAAGCTCATGGCGCCGGAGCGCGAGCCGGGCCCGGAATCCCGGTTTGGCGGCAAGATAGATTTCCGCCCAAGGGCCTTCGAAAGTGCGCTCAGGAGAGACAGGACGAGAGTAGAATTGGGAGCCGCGAGGAGTTCGTTCCGCGTTTAAGACGCCACCCTGCCAAGGGACGGCGCCCGCCGTTCAGCCACCGTTTGTCTTGCGCACCTTTCAAAGCAGGCACGAGATGGTTTCTGGGGGCATCAGTATGCGTGCGGGGCTTGCGGCAGCCAATACCTGGCTGACTGTCCGGAACCGAGTCTCGCCCCCGAGAGAGCCACAGTCCGCGGATTCCCTGCCTTCATTGCGATCCTCCCTACCCAAGAACTTCGACAAAGCCCGAGTTGCCCGCAGGAGCGCCGCGACGCACGCGCGCTGGGACTGCGGGCCCCATTCCGATTCCCCGGCGCCGGGTGGCCGGCGGGAAGTGAGATGAGTCATGCGCGAAAGAGCGAGTCTCGTTGGGGTATTGCTGCCGGTGATCCTGATCTCGGCGGCTCTGGGCCAGCACGCGGTGACCACGGTTGCCGGCGGGGGGCCGAACGGCGGGAAATCCACACAGGCCAGCATCGGCCACCCGGCAGGCATCACCAGCGACGGCGCGGGCAACGTCTACGTGGTCGACTCGACGCGCGGCCGCGTGTACCGCGCAACTCCCAACGGCGCCATCACCGTGATTGCCGGAAGCGGCGCGAGAGGGCCCTCCGCCAATGGGCTCCCGGCCGGCGATGGAGGCCCTGCCGTCGACGCCGCGCTCATTAACCCCATGGGCGTCGCGGTGGATGGGCAGGGAAATGTCTTTGTCGCCGAGAACGGCAACCGGGCCATTCGCAGAGTCGATGCCAAGACGGGCCTGATTACGAGCCTGGTAATCGCCTACGGGAACCAGAGCATCTTCGTCGACAGCTCCGGCAATGTGTTCTTTGCTACCGAGTATTCCTGCGGGATCGATGAATGGGTAGCGGCCTCCGGACAGATCGTCACTGTGGCGGGCCTGAACTACTCCCGGGGCTGCGGATACGCAGGCGATGGAGGTCCAGCCACCAGCGCGGAGATCAACGATCCGAACGGGATCTATGTCGATTCAGCCGGGAACCTCTTTATTGCCGACACCGGCAACAACGTGATTCGCGAAGTCGACGCCAAGACCGGAAAGATCGCCACCATCGCCGGAAATGGCCAGCCGGGCTACTCCGGTGACGCGGGCGCAGCGATCAAGGCCACGCTCAACCAGCCGCTGGGAGTCTGGCTGGACGCGGCCGGCAACCTGTTCATTGCGGATACGGGGAACAACGTGATCCGCAAGGTGACAGCCGGCAAAATCGCCACCGTGGCCGGCAACGGGAAGGCGGGGGAAAGCGGCGATGGCGGCCTGGCTGTGAATGCGCGGCTCGCCGCGCCTTCCGGCGTGACGGTCGACAGCCACGGAAATCTCTTCATTGCCGACGCAAACAACAACCTGATTCGAGAGGTAGTAGCCGCGACCAAAGTCATTCAGGCCTATGGCGGCAACGGCAGGCCGAGTTACGCCGGCGATGGCGGCGCAGCCTTGAATGCCCAGTTCGACGATCCTGCAGGAGTCTTCATCGATTCGACGAGGAACATCTACATTGCCGACGCATCCAACAACGCGGTGCGCGAAGTGGTCGCCGCTACAGGCAAGGTCGCGGCGGTCGCCGGCACCGGCAAGGAGGGCTACGCGGGCGACGGCGCCGCGGCAACGCTGGCGCAGCTTGCCCGGCCCAACGCGGTCTTCGTCGATGCCTTAGGTAACATCTTCATTGCCGACGCCGGCAACAACGCAGTCCGGGAGGTGCAGGCGGCAACGGGCACAATCCTCACCGTCGCGGGCAACGGATCGTGGGGTTTCAGCGGCGACGGCGGCCCGGCGACCAGCGCTCAGCTCAACTACCCGTCCGGCCTCTTTGTGGACCGAACCGGCAACCTGTTCATTGCCGACGCCAACAACAACGCCATCCGCGAGGTGGCCCTCTCCACGGGGCAGATCAAGACCGTGGTGGGCAACGGGCAGTGGGGTTACAGCGGTGATAACGGCCCCGCAACGAACGCCCGGCTGAAATCGCCCTGCGGCATCTACCAGGACTCGAGCGGCAATCTCTTCATTGCCGACTCCGGCAACAATGTGATTCGCGAGGTGGCTGCCTCGACAGGCAAGATTGCCACCGTTGCAGGCAATGGCTCGGCAGGCTACAGCGGCGACAATGGTCCGGCCACCAGCGCAAAGCTGAACGGCCCCTGCGGGATCTATGTGGACGGCGGGGGTAACCTGTTCATCGGCGACACCAACAACCACGCCATTCGCGAGGTAACGGCCAAGACGCAAACCATCACGACCGTTGCCGGCACGGGAAAGCCCGGCTACCTCGACAGCGACACGCCGACGTCCGCGCAGTTCGATCTTCCGATGGGTCTGGCCGGCAACAAGGCGGGGGATCTGCTGGTGGCGGATTCCGAGAATCTGCGCATCCGGAAGATCGCCGCCATCCAGGGAACCGACCCCACTCCGCCGGCGCCGCTGCCCACCTTCTCGCCGGGGGCCGGAGTTTATCCCAAGGCGCAAACGGTGACCCTGGGCGATGCGGTCAGCGGCGCGGCCATCTACTTCACCACCAACGGCACCCCACCCACAACGAATTCGACAAAGTACAAGACGTCCATCCCGGTCACCGCGGGAACGACGATCAGCGCAATAGCCGTTGCCTCCGGATACACGCAGAGCCCGGTGGCGCAGGCCAGTTACACGATCACCGCGACAGCACCGGCTCCCACCTTCACACCTGCGGCGGGGACATATGTGGGCGCGCAACAGGTAACGCTTGCCGACGCCATCGGAACCGCGACGATTCACTACACCACCAACGGAGCCGCGCCCACGGCCGCCTCTCCCATCTACAAGAATCCAATCCCGGTTTCCGCATCGACGACGATCAAGGCGATTGCCATTGCCTCGGGATTCACGACTTCGCCGGTCGGCTCCGCGGCCTATCTCATCCAGACACAGGTGGCAACGCCTGCCTTGTCACCGCTGCCCCGCGGTTACTGGACGCCTCAATTCGTGTATCTCACGGACGCCACCACCGGGGCGACGATCTACTACACCGTGGACGGCTCGACGCCCACGTCCAAATCGAACCCGTACCTCGGAGGAGGCGTTCCCATCGCGAAGACCACCACCCTAAAGGCGATCGCGGTGGCAACCGGGGACCTGACCAGCGCGGTTGCCAGCGGGCTCTATACCATCAACGACCCCTCGCTTGTGGAGCAGCGGGTGATGGCAGAGGAAGGGATGGGCGTGCAACTGGCCACGCAGACATTCCTCAGCCAGATCTCGCTGGCATTCAACATCCTTGGACCGACGATTGGTCTCGATTCCGACATGGGCAACGGGAACTGCGGCGATCCGAATTACGCGATGTTCACCCTTACTCAGTTCGGGCACGCCGGGGGCATGGTGCCCTGGAGCCCAACCTCGCCCACCACACCTGGGTATGGACTTATCACCTACGACACCAAATGCGCCCAGCCCTGGATGATGGATGAGCTTTCAAACTGGACGGCAGACCTTGAGTTTCTAACCAGCGGACTCCGGATTTCCGCGGCCACCGATGAATTCGCGAGCTTCTATGGCCTGAATGGCGTCCCGATTGGAGCCATGAGGCTTACAGAAGCAGCCGAGTTGATCCTGTCGGAGGGCTCAGGTTCCATTTCCGAGGGGGCATCGGCCTACGGCCTGGGGACCTTCACTCCCGCCAACGGCGGACCGACGGCACAGCTCGGCCTGACCTGCTCCATCGACCTGCTGGAGTTCCTCGGAGAGGGAGAGCCCGTGCCCTGCAATGGGGCGATCGCCCAGGATTTTCCTAAACTCAACCTATCTCTGGGCTTTGTGACGCCGCTCTCGTTCAGCCCGGTCGTCACCCCCGGCATTACCTGGGCGGGTTCTCAGTGGGTTGCGGTCAGCGGCAATGGCGGCATCTACACCTCCTCCGACGGGGCAGCGTGGACCACACACCCTACGGGAATTACCAGAAACCTGAAAGCCGTGGCCTCGTCGGGGAGCATGCTGGTTGCCGTGGGCTCGGGCGGAACGATTCTGACTTCAACCAACTGCGGATCCACATGGAAGGCACAGTCCTCTGGCGCCAAGTCCACCCTCACCGCTGTGATCTGGTCCGGAACGCAGTTTGCCGCGGTTGGTATGGGTGGGACGATCGTAACCTCGCCCAACGGAACGGCCTGGACAGTCCGCGCCTCGGGAACGGTGTGGCCTTTGCAGGGCGTGACCTGGTCAGGCTCGCTGTTCGTCGCGGTGGGAATCAGCGGAACCGTAGTCACCTCTGGCGACGGGATTACCTGGACCTTGCAGGCCTCGGGAATCGACGACAGCCTGCAAAGCGTGGCGTGGTCCGGAACGCAGTTTGTGGCCGTGGCGGATGCGGGGTTCATTGCGACCTCGCCCGACGGCAAGCACTGGTCGAGTTATCTAAGCAGCACCTATAACCAGCTGATGGGCGTGGCTTGGTCGGCACAGAAGAAGATGTTTGTCGCGGTGGGTTGGGGCGGGATCATCCTGACATCTCCCAGCGGGAACCAAGGCACCTGGACCACCCAAACCTCCGGGACTCAATACAACCTGAAGGCCGTCAGTTGGTCGGGGCAGCAGTTTGTGGCCATCGGCACGGGAAATGTGGTGCTCACCTCGCCGGACGGCATCGCCTGGAAGGTGCAGCCCGGGGCGCCGGAGTACGGCGTGGTGGTGCATTTCACGGGGGGACCAGCTTCGGCGTTCTCGGGACCGCTCGGCGGATTGCAGATGTCGGCTCCCACCATCGCCACTCTGGCCATCTCCGGGGGCACGCCGTACGGTGGAGCGACCTTTGCAGGCTATTACGGAGACCTGACCATCTTCGCACCCACGCCGACAGGCTGGACCGCAACAGACTCCGCGCACGGCCAGAAGTTCCAGGTCACGCTCGGCGATAACACCAAACGCATCCTGGCCGGAAGCATCACATCGACCGGCACCGGCAAGACGCTGGCCACCTTCTCCCTGGATCAGTCGGGCTCTGGGACAATCACGTACTCCGACGGTTCGAAGGCGGCGATAACGGATTGGCTGCCGGCCGACTAAGGCGGGTTCGGAGTGGCTGTATCCCGAAGGCGCGAAACTCAAGTGGCCTTTTCCTCAAGAGAAGGCCACCCCGCATGCCCGCTTGAAGGGCACACAAACTCCGAAACCGCTCTAGCGGCAGTCCGCCTTCTGACAGAGGTTCTTGCCAAAGAACGGCAACACGTAGTTCTGAAAGCGGTCGGCGACGGCGCTGGTGTGCGTGCCGGTGTATACCTCGAAGCTGTTCGCGATTCCGTACTTGTCGAGGATCTCGTGCAGTTTGGTGGCATCGACGCGCAGGCCGTCCTGATCGCCCACGTCCATGGCAATGGCGCGATACTGCCTGAGGTTGCCGATGTACTGATCGACAAAGGCAAGGGGCGCGTTGGCCGCGAATTTCGCCTGAATCTCCGGGATCGGAACCCCGTCCTTTGTCGGCAGATCGAGATAGAGCGGCGGGTTCTTCGGGTCGGGCGCCCAGGCGGCGGCGGTGGCGAATTGCGCTGCGCCGAAGCCCGGCGACTGGGCCGCCAGTTCTGCCGGCGACTTGGCCGCGGCAGCTTTCTTTTCGTTTGCGATGGCCATCTCCTTCATGCGCTCGGCGGGAACGGGACCTCCACCGGTCATCGGCGACATGCAGCAGGGGCTCATGATGTACAGCGCCCCGAAGACATCCGCGTGCTTCATGCCGATGCGCGAGGCGCCGTAGCCGCCCATCGAGTGGCCGACGAGGCCGCGGCTCGTGCGCTCGGGAATGGTGCGGTAATGGGCGTCGATGTAGGCGACCACATCGCGAGCGATGAAGTTCTCAAAGTCGCCGGTGGTGGCGGAACTCGAATACATCGAGCCGTTGTAGACGGTCTTCGAGTCGGGCAGGACGACGATCATCTCGCTGGCGCCCTGGGCGAAGGCGCCCTCGACGGTCTGCGGCACGTGGATCTCGTGCGTCCACTGCTCGGCGCCGATGGAGTAGCCGTGCAGCGCGTAGACCACCGCGTAATGGCGCTTCTTTTCCTTCGCGTAGCTGGGCGGCAGAAAGACGATCACATCGCGGTCGACCGCATCGCCTTCCAGGTTGCCCTCGAGCGCGGCGCCGTGAATCTTGATGTGCTCGACCGTGACGGGCTTTGCGCCCGGAACCACCGGGGGAACCTTGGTCTCAACCTGCGCCGAAACTCCGCCTGCCAGCGCGAACGCCAGCGCCAGCACGATTGCACCGGACAGCCTTGATTTCTTCATCTCGCTCCTCGCTTGAAAAGTCTGTGTGTCTCGCTCCGCGAACTACTGCACCGGGTACGAATAAATGCCGATGCTGAAGGGAGGCGCCTCGATGGTGCTGGGCATCGCTCCGAGGGCGTGCTCCTCGACGGCGACCTCCGCCGGCTTGCCCACCGCGACGACCGCATTGAGCGACGCGGGCGCCATCTGCCACAGCGTTCCCTTCGCCACCAGCCGCACGCCGTGGACGGCGAGCGTCATCGTCTGTTTGGCATCGGAGGGATTCAGCACGGCGACGGTCAGCGTTTTGCGATCATCGCTGAGCGCGGCGCTCACATCGAGCGGATAGGTGTCGCTGCCCGGGTTGATGGCGGGCTGGTCGCCGCCGGCAGGGAAGGTCGGCTTGGGCTGCGGCGAATCGCCGCTGACATCGACGGGGATGGTTCCGAAGTGATCGCGGTACATCTTGAAGAGCAGGCCGGTCGGGTTCAGCGTGGCCTCGGTGCGGGTCTGGCTCATCATTGCCGTGGCAAAGGTAAATGCGCCGAGTTGGAAGACCTCTGAGTGACGGAACATCTCGTGAAAGGCCCATGCGTAGGCGGGCACAACCTTATAGGAGTTTGGGCCGCCGCCAAAGTACGCCCACTCGTCGATGGCGATGGGCACGGGCTTGGCCCGGAGCGCAGGAATACGCTTGAGATACTCCTGGTAGTGCTCGTACTTGGCGCGAACCTGCACTGCGGGCGCGCGGTTCCACTCGATGAACGACAGAGGTGGGTCGATGGGAACCTTCTTTCCGAGTTTCATGTCGGTGTGCTCGGTGCCGGATGCATAGTAGTGCTCGCTGACCATGTCGATGTTATCGAGGCAGTTGAGCAGCAATTGGCCGGTCCAGTCGGCAGCGGAGAGATAGTCAGGCACGTATTGACCGTTGATTCTCTTTGCCTGGTTGGCGCCTTCCATCACGTCGGGCATGGCGCCGCCGGCGATGAGTTTGATCGAGGGGTCCGCCTGGCGCATGGCTTTTGCGAAGAGATTGTGCTTGATTTCGAATTGAGGCAGGGACATGGAGCCCATCTGGTAATCGCCCCAGGGCTCGTTGCCAATGCCCCAGAGCTTCACGCCGTACGGCTTCGGATGGCCGTTGGCGGCGCGCCATTTGCCCATCGGCGTGGTGACGGCGCCGTTGGTGTACTCGACCAGCTCGCGCGCGGACCAGGCATCGCCGAAGCCGGCGTTCACGGTGATGTAGGGATCGACGCCGAGCAGGCGGCAGAGGGTGAGGAACTCGTCGGTGCCTACGTCGTTCGGTTGCACGGCGTGCCAGACCGGATCGTAGATGGGCGGGCGCTTGTCCATCTCGCCCACGCCGTTGCGCCACTCGTAGGCGGAGACAAAGTTGCCGCCGGGGAAGCGATAGACGCCGGAGTGCAACTGCTTGAGCGCGGCGATGACCTCGGCGCGGAAGCCTTCGATGTTGTCGGCCGGCATCAGCGAGACCGTGCCCACATGGAACGATCCCTTGCCCGTCCCGGTGATTTCGAGCCGCGCATCGTCGTTGTCGGCCTTGGCCTCGAACCGTAGAGGAATCTTCGAGTACGCGGCGCCGAGGATGCGCACGGTCGCGGTCTGCCGGTCGGCTGGCTCCTTGCCCCAGATCAGCGTCACCTTCACTTGGGTTCCGAGGCTGCCGACCAGCACGATGCGGCCGGTGTAGGCCTTGCCCTTGCGCACGGCCAGACCCGACTGCGCGAGTCCGTGCGGCTCTTTCTCGTCGAGCTTCACCAGCGGCGTGTGCTCGCCGGTGTAGGGGTCTTTCGTGTCCATCGTGACCACGCCGTCGCCGCCGATCGGGGCCCACCAGCGCGGCGTCGCTCGGCGCCGCCACGCCGGACCCGGCGGCTGCGCCGGCGCCTTCGATGTGACCGGGCTGAAGAACTTGCGATCCTCCAGCATCTCCGCCCAGACGCCCTCGTTGACGATGTTTCCGCCGTGCTCGAGAAACTGCCCGTAGATGTACTTCGAGATCGGGGCGCCGGTCTTCGCGGCGTCTATCGTCACGTTCGCCGTCCTAGTCTGCGCCGCAGCGAACCCCGCCAGCAGCAGCGCCGCGGCCACGGCCGCCATCCTGCTCCAACACAACTTCATCGCCAATCTCCTCCTCGGCGCGCCCCACGCGGCCCTTCGCTCCCAGGCACGCGGAAGGGCCGATCCACACGCCGGCCGGCCCCGGCAAACGCATTCTCGCGCAAGCCCGCCCCTGAACCCATCGACGATACAGGTCCCATCCAGGACTCGACAAGAGGAATAAATCGCTTTATTTGTATCGGCTCTATCGGTTCTCCGGTCAGGAAAGACGCTCTCCACCGTTACGCCACCGTGGGAAGAAACTCCCGGGCATCCAGGATCGCTCCCATGGCTTGAACCCCTAACGAATAAATCGATATACCCGCGGAAAAATGTGACTGGCGCATCGCAAGCCCGCTGGCGTACCATGCCTCTGACCGAAAAAGCCCCGGCGCGGCCCGTCGCGAACCGGCGCCCAGGGTAAACGGTTTCCCGCGCACCGTGCCCTTTCAACCCGGAGCCGGCCGCGCAACCCGGCAGACGTTCCCAAAGGAGTGGCTCCATGAAGAAGCTCGCAATCCTCTCGCTCGTGCTCGCCGGCTCTGCTTATGCCGCCGGCTTTGCCTTTGCCCAGGCGCCCGACACTTTCCAGCCCGCCTCGACCAACGTGTGGGGCGCGGAGTACCCACGCGTCGACGCCCAGGGCCGCGCCCAGTTCCGCGTCAAGGCCCCCGGCGCCACCAAGGTCGTGGTCAACTTCTGGAGCCAGCCCAAGCTCGAAATGACCAAGGACGCCGACGGCTTCTGGACCGCTACCTCCGCCCCCATGGTTCCGGGCTTCCACTACTACCAGCTCACCATCGACGGCTCTGACTTCTCCGACCCCGGCTCGCACACCTACTTCGGCGGCGGCAAGGACGCCAGCGGTATCGAGATCCCCGAGCCCGGCGTCGACTACTACCTGCCCAAAGACGTGCCCCACGGCCAGGTCCGCGAGGTCTGGTACAACTCCAAGGTCACCGGCACGTGGCGTCACGCGCTGGTTTACCTGCCGCCCGATTACGATGCCAAGCTGAAGGCGCGCTACCCCGTCCTCTATCTGCAGCACGGCGGCGGCGAGGACGAGACCGGCTGGGTTCGCCAGGCCGATGCCAACTTCATCCTGGACAACCTCATCGCCAGCGGCAGCGCAAAGCCGATGCTGGTGGTGATGGCCTACGGCTACGCCCATCGCGCCGGCGTGCCGCTGCCCGATCTGACCGGCAAGCCCTTCGGCTCGCCCGAGATGATGAAGGCCATGCAGGAGATGGCCAAGGCCTTTGAAGACGACCTCACCCAGGAGCTTGTTCCGTTCATCGACAAGACCTTCCGCACCGTCGCCGACCGCGATCACCGCGCCATGGCGGGTCTCTCGATGGGCGGGATGCAGACCTTCCAGGTGACCTTCGATCACCTCGACATGTTCTCGTACATTGGGGGCTTCTCCGGCGCCAGCATGGGCCCCATGTTCAGTCAGCAGAAGCCGGACGTAAAGACCGTCTACAACGGAGCCCTGGCCGACCCCGATGCCTTCGCCAAAAAGGTGCACCTGCTCTGGATTGGCGTGGGCACCGAGGAGCCCAAAATGATGCACGACTCCATCGCGCGCCTCCACGACGCCCTCACCGAGGCAAAGATCAAGCACGTCTTTTACGAGTCGCCCGGCACCTCGCACGAGTGGCAGACCTGGCGCCGCGATCTGAAGGACTTTGCGCCCAGGCTCTTTTGACGGAATGGAACAGACAAGGGAGCGGAGCAAGATACACGATTCCCTGAATGAACGAGTGCCTCCTGAATGCGGCCCCTGTGCGCTGGATCGGCATGCGGGCCGCACTTTTTTCGATAGCTGTTCATTCGCCACGATGTGTGGCATGGTTTCAACGAAAAGGTGCAAACCCATGATGCCAAGAATTGTTCTCTCGATGATGGTTGCCGCGGGTGCTCTTCTCTGGCCCGGCTGCGGCGTCCAGGCGCAGCCCGCGCCGCAGGCAGCCCCGAAACCGCTCCCCTTTGTCAGCCCGCTCTTTGGCGACAACATGGTGATGCAGCGCGGCAAGGGCAATGCCTTTTGGGGCTGGTCGGAACCTGGGGACAAGGTCAGGGTCGAGATCGGCGGGACGGTGGCAACCGGCGTGGCCGGCGCCGACCGCCGCTGGCAGGTGAAGATCGAGCCGCCTGCAGTAGGCGGCCCCTACACCGTCCACATAGCCGGCCGCGAGACGGTTGAGCTGCACAACGTGCTGGTGGGCGACGTCTGGCTCTGCGGCGGCCAATCGAACATGGGCCTGCCGCTCCGCTTCACGCGCAACGGCGCGGACGAAGCCAAGGCGGCGAATTACCCGCAGATTCGCACCTTCACCGTGGGAGGCCGCGCCGCTTACCGGCAAACGGACGCGATCGAGGGCAAGTGGAGCATGGTCTCGCCGGAGACGGCGGACTGGGTCTCCGCGGTCGGATACTATTTCGCGCGCAAGGTCCAGCAGGAAGCGCACATTCCCATCGGCCTGGTGCTCAATGCCGTGGGCGGCACACCGGCCGAATCCTGGACCAGCGCCGCCGCGCTGCGCCCGCTGAAGGATTTCGATGTGCCTCTGGCCGAGCTCGAGCGGCTGGCCGCCTCCGGCGCGCCCGAATACGGTAACTTCGTGATGCACTGGTACGACCAGTACGACATCGGTCTCAAAGGCAACTGGGCCGCGCCGGAGCTGGACGACTCGGCGTGGAAGCCGGTGGAGATTCCCGGCGGCTTCGCCGAGCTGGGCGTACCCACGACGCCCGCGGTAGCCTGGTTCCGCAGGGAGATCGTGCTGCCCGATCCGCTTCCCGCGGGCCGGGCTATGCTGCTGCTCGGCTCCATCGAGCGGATGGACACCGCCTATGTCAACGGCAAGGAAGCCGGCGCCAGCTCCTGGGTGGAGAACCCGCGCGCCTACTTCGTCTCCAGCCTGCTCAAGCCCGGCCGGAACGTCATCGCCATTCGCGTGCTGAAGTCCAAGCCCGACGGCGGATTCCTGGCCAAACCCGAAGATCTGCGCCTGGTGCTCGGCGACAAGACCAGCATTCCGCTGGCCGGCAAGTGGAAGGGCCAACTCAGCCTGGATGCGCGCCCGCCGCATCCGCTGCCCATGGCTTACGAGAACTGGCCGGTGATGCCCACGGTGCTCTACGAAGGAATGCTCCGGCCGGTGGCGCCGCTGGCGATCGCCGGCGCCCTCTGGTACCAGGGCGAGCAGAACTCCGAGCGAGGCTACCACTACCGCAGGCTGTTGCCGGCGATGATCGCCGACTGGCGCCGGCTCTTCGCCCAGGGCGATTTTCCGTTTTACATCGTCAGCCTGCCGGCCTTCAAGCATCGCAGCGCGGAGCCGGTCGAGGGCGACGCCTGGGCCGAGACGCGCGAGTCGCAGGCGATTGCCGCGGCCAGCGTGCCCAACTCCTGCCTGGCCGTGACTATCGACACGGGCGATGCGGACAACATCCATGCCCCGGAGAAGCAGCCGGTGGGCGAGCGGCTTGCTCTGTGCGCCCTGGCGAACTACTACGGACAGAAGGTCGTTTTCCAGGGACCGGCGATGACTTCGGTCGACCGGCTGCCGGGCGCGATCCGCATCCACTTTGCGCACGCAGACGGCGGCCTGGTGGTGAAGGGCGAGAAGCTCGGGGAGTTCTCCGTTGCCGGCGACGACCGCAAGTGGTACTGGGCCGATGCGCGGATCGAGGGTGACACCGTGGTGGTCACGTCCGCCTCCGTGCCCAATCCGCGAGAGGTCCGTTATGCCTGGCAATCGAACCCGGCTGCCACGCTATCGAACGGCGCAGGGTTGCCCGCCGCTCCCTTCCGGACCGACAATTGGCCCGGCGCGACTGAGAATCAAAGACCCTATTGACGGCAGGAGACAGTTCCATGCTCAGGCTTCGTTTTATTCCGGGTGCGGTGGTGCGCAGGTTTCGGGTCGCCGCGCCGGCCCTTTTCGTTTGCGTTGGTCTTTTCCTTGCGGGCGTCACGGTGGCCGCGCAGACGGCGGCGAGCGCGCGGGATGTGCTCTGGTACAAATCGCCAGCCCCCATCTGGGACCACGCGCTGCCCGTCGGCAACGGACGGCTCGGCGCGATGGTCTTTGGCGGCGCAAACACCGGCGCAAACAACGGCGACCAGCAGGACGCCCGGCGGAACGCGGCGCTCATGGACGGGAGCCAGACCTCGGCCGCCGACGAGCACCTGCAACTGAACGAGTCCTCGCTCTGGCAGGGCAGCCGCGCGAATCGTCTGAATCCCTGCGCGCATGAGTCCGTACCGCGGATTCGCAAGCTCCTGCTCGAGTCGCACGGCACGGACGGCGCAAAGATCTCCGCGGCCGAAAAGCTCGCCCACGATTGCATGATCGGCATCCCCTCGGGCATGCCCGGCTACTCGACGCTGGGCGATCTCTACCTGCGCTCCGCCAACCACGGCGCCGTCACCGGCTATCGCCGCCAGCTCGATCTCGATACCGGCGTCGCGAGCGTCAGTTACACGATGGACGGCGTCCAATACACGCGCCAGGTCTTCGCATCGCGGCCGGACGAGGTGATCGTGGTGCGGCTGACCGCGGACAAAAAGGGCGCGATCCGCTTCCGCGCCAGCATGGACCGGCCGGCGGACTTCGCCGTGCGCGCCCAGGGAAACGACACCCTCGTTCTGCGCGAGGGCGCGGACCACAAGGAGCAGATCCGCTTCGCCGGGGAAGCGCTCTTCCTGCCCACGGGAGGCACTGTCCATGCGGACGGCGCGGAGATTGTGGTGGAGGGCGCCGATGCGGTGACGATTCTCATTGCCGCGGCCACCGACTTTAAGGGCGGTTCCTTTGCAGGCGGCGAACCCGAGGCGCACTGCGCCGAGGCGCTGGCCAGGGCAAAGAGCCGCACCGCGGAGGAACTTCTCTCTCGCCAGCTCGCCGTCTTTCAGCCGATCTACCGGCGCATGACGCTCCACCTCGGCTCCGGGCCGGACGCCAACGCGCTGCTGCCCACCGACGAGCGGATCAAGCGGGTCAGCGGCGGCGCGGACGATCTGGGCCTCGAGCAGCTCTACTTCCAGTACGCGCGCTATCTGCTGATCGGCTCCTCGCGCCCGGATGGTCTGCCGGCGAACCTGCAAGGGATCTGGGCCGCGGAGATCTACAATCCGTGGGGCTCGAAGTGGACCATCAACATCAACGCCGAGATGAATTACTGGCTCGCCGAGCCGGCAGCCCTCGGCGACTCTTCCCTGCCGCTCATCAACCTCATCGACATGGTGCGCACGCCTGAGAGCGGCACCGGAACCCGCGTGGCGCAAACCTACTACGGCGCGCGCGGCTTCGTCATCCACCACAACACCGACCTCTGGGGCGATGCCGAGCCCATCGACGGCTACCAGTGGGGCGTCTGGCCGATGGGCGGCGCATGGCTCTCGCTCCAAGCCTGGGATCACTACGCCTTCACGCTCGACAAGAACTACCTGCGCGAGCGCGCCTGGCCCATTCTGCACGATGCGTCCCTCTTCTTCCTGGACTATCTTGTCGACGATGGCGCCGGGCATCTGGTTACCGGGCCGTCCATCTCGCCGGAGAACAGCTATCGTCTGCCCGATGGCTCGGTGCATTCGCTGGCCATGGCGCCCACCATGGACATCGAAATCCTCCGCGAGCTCTTCACTCGCACGCTCGATGCGGGCCGCGTCCTCGGCGAAGACGCCGCCTTCCTCAAACAGATAGAAGAGGCGCGCCAGAAGCTCCCGCCCTTCGCCGTCGGCAAGGCGGGGCAGTTGCAGGAGTGGCAGCAGGACTACGACGAGAACGAGCCGGGGCACCGGCACATCTCGCATCTCTGGGCTCTTTTTCCGGGCACGCAGATCTCGCTGGAGCACACGCCGGAACTGGCCGCGGCCGCCCGCGTCACGCTGGAGCGGCGTCTGGCCCACGGCGGCGGACAGACCGGCTGGTCCCGCGCCTGGGTCGTCAACTACTGGGACCATCTGCACGACGCCAGGCAAGCCTACGAGAGCCTTCTGGTGATGTTCCGCCAGTCCACCTTTCCCAACCTGATGGACACGCATCCTCCGGGCGTCTTCCAGATCGACGGCAACCTGGGAGCGGCCAACGGAATGCTCGAGGCTCTGGCCCAGTCGCGCTGGATGCCGGATGCAGTCGAGGTCGAGCTCTTCCCTGCACTGCCGGATCAATGGGCCGATGGCGACATCGAGGGCCTCCGGCTGCGCGGCGGCGCGGCGCTCGATATGCGTTGGAAGGCAAAGAAGATTGTCTCGCTTGAATTGCACGCGACCGCGGACGGAGTCGTGCGGTTGATTCCGCCGCCGGGCCAGGCGCTGGCTCGCGTGCAAACCGCGGAGGGAAAACCGGTGACCGCCGGAAAGGACGGGGTGCTCCATCTGCGCAGCGGCACGTCTTACCGGGTCAGCTTCCGCTGAGGCCCGGCCTCGTCGCCGGCACTCTGCACAAAACCTATCAAGGCCGCCCACGGGCCGAGGAAGGATTTCTACGATGAAATCGGTTATGCTCGCAATCGCCATTGCCGCCGTGCCGTGGATGGGTGCGGCCGCAAGCACCACCGCCAGGGTTGAGCAGGGAGTCTTGCAGGGCACACGGGAAGCGGAACTCACCGTCTACCGCGGCATTCCCTTCGCCGCACCTCCGGTGGGCGAGCTGCGGTGGCGCGCACCGCAACCCGCGGCCAAATGGGATGGTGTGCGGCCCGCAGACAAATTCGCGCCGCAATGCGTCCAGGGCGGCTTCGGCGCGCCCGGCGGCAAACGGCCAGCGATGAGCGAGGACTGCCTCTATCTCAATGTCTGGACCCCGGCCAGGTCCGCCTCCCAGCGCATCCCGGTGCTGGTCTGGATCTATGGCGGCGGCTTCAACGGCGGAGCAACCTCCATCCCTGGCTACAGCGGCGAGGTCTTGGCCAGCAAGGGCGTGGTGCTGGTCAGCATCGCTTACCGCGTGGGAACCCTCGGTTTCCTGGCGCATCCGGAGCTGAGCGCCGAGTCGCCGCAACATGTCTCGGGCAACTACGGCCTGCTCGACATGATCGCCGCCCTCGAGTGGATTCGCAAGAACATCGCTGCCTTTGGCGGTGATCCGAAGAAGGTGACCATCTTCGGCGAGTCGGCCGGTGGAATTGCGGTGAGCATGTTGTGCGCCTCGCCGCTTGCCAAGGGGCTCTTCGATGGCGCCATCTCCGAGAGCGGCGGTTCCTTCGGTCCTCCGCGCGCCGCCGGTATGCCGGGCGAGAACATGCGGATGCTTGCCACCGCGGAGCGGGATGGGCTCGCCTTTGCCGGCAACGCCGGCGCAGCCTCACTCGCCGAGCTTCGAAAACTCCCCGCCGAGAAGCTGCTAACGGCCACGCGCGGCCTGGCATGGCCCGTCATCGACGGCTGGGTCATCCCCTCCGACGAGTACTCGCTCTATGACGCCAGGAAGTTCAACGATGTCCCCGTCCTCATCGGCTACAACTCGGACGAAGGCGCCAGCTTCGGGCCGCCGCGCACGCCGCGCGATTACATCGAAGGCACGCAGAAGCGCTACGGCGCCTTTGCAGACAGCCTGCTGAAGGCCTATCCCACAGGGAACGACTCCGTGCCCAAGACCGCGCGCGACCTGGCCCGCGATGCGGCCTTCGGCTGGCACACCTGGACCTGGGCGAGCTTGCAGGCCAAACTCGGCACGTCCAGGGTCTTCTACTACTACTTCGATCAGCATCCGGAATATCCGGCCGGCTCGCCCCAGGCCGGTCATGGCGCGCCGCACGGCCGTGAAGTTGCCTATGTCTTCGGCCACCTCAACGAGTTGCGCGACGAACAGCCCACCGCGGCCGACCATCTGATCTCCGACGCCATGGCGACCTACTGGACCAACTTCGCCAAATACGGCGATCCGAACGGCAAGACCGTGCCTGCATGGCCCGCCTTCAACGACCAGCATCCCGAGTTGATGTACTTCGCCGGAACGCCGCACACCGGGCCCGTTCCCAACGAGGAGGGACTCAAGAGCCTGGATGCCTACTTTGCCTGGCGGCGCTCGCCGGAGGGCGTGCGCGCATCGGCGGTCGAGGACGCCAAGCCCGCCGCCACGAATGTCATGGGCGCGCAGTATCCGCGCATTCTCTCCGACCACAGCGTGGCCTTCGAGCTCCGGGCGCCAGAGGCCCAGGCGGTCGACGTCGACATTACCGGCAAGCGCTTCCCCATGACGCGCGCGAACGATGGCACGTGGAGCGTCACCACGCCGCCGCTGGTGGAGGGCTTCCATTATTACGCCCTCGATGTCGATGGAGTCCGCGTCAACGATCCGGGCAGCCATGCCTACTTCGGCACCGGCAAGGACGCGAGCGGCCTCGAGGTGCCCGAGGAGGGCGCGAGCTACTACCGCGCCAACGACGTGCCCCACGGCGACGTCCGCATCCGCATCTACCGCTCGAAGGTCACCGGCCAGTGGCGGCGCTGCTTCGTCTACACGCCGCCTGACTACGACGCCAACCCCGGCGCGCGCTATCCGGTGCTCTATCTCCAGCACGGCATGGGCGAGGACGAAACGGGATGGATCTTCCAGGGTCACGCCAACCTGATCCTCGACAACCTCATTGCCAGCCAGAAGGCCGTTCCCATGATCGTCGTCATGGACAACGGCTACGCCTCGCGGCCGTCAGGGCCTTTCGGACCGCCCGCCTCGGCCCGCCCCGGCGATTTCACCGCCTTCGAAGACGTGATGATTCAGGATGTTATCCCCATGATCGACTCCACGTTCCGCACCGTTCCCGATCGCGAGCACCGGGCGATGGCCGGCCTCTCCATGGGGGCCAATCAGGCACTGCACCTGGCAACGAGTCATCTGGACACATTCGCGTACATGGCCGGATTCAGCGGCACGATGAACGGACTCAGCACGGACGCGCTCGATCCCGCCACGGCTTTCAATGGCGTCTTCAAGGATGGAGCGGCATTCAACGAGAAGGTACGGCTGCTCTGGCTGGGCATGGGCACCGAGGAGCCCAATCCCTTCCCGGGAGCCATCGGCGCCTTTCGCGCGATGCTGGAGAAGGCCGGCGTCAAGTACGTCTACTTCTCTTCGCCCGGCACGGCACACGAGTGGCTCACGTGGCGGCGCGATCTGAACGACTTCGCTCCGAGGCTCTTCCGGTAGTGGTTCCCGCCGCGGACTGGCAGGCCTGCCGGGTGGCCGGCGGGTCGGGTTCCGCCGGCCGCGAAGACGCCGCTGGCTCGCGCTCCTCTTACCGGCGCGGATCGACAGTGCGCAGTTCCGGACCCTTCGTGAGGTCGGCGAACGGTCCGGCCATGCGGTCGCCTGCGATGGTGCGGCCGTAGAAGTCCGAATCGATGCCCTTGTATGCGGCCAGCGGCTTGATCTCTCCCTTGACGGTCATGGTGAGCTCGAGCTTGTCGGGGTCGAGTGCGGCGACGATATCGGCCATGGCGCCGTTCAGATCCCAGTTGTGCTCTTCGCGCCAGGACGTGAGATTGTGCCACTCCGCCGGCTCGGGAAACTTGACGCGGAGAAACGGCTGCATCGCGAATGGACCACCGGCGGGGTTGGCATAGACGTTACCGTCGGCGTCGTTGCGTGCGTTGGTGAACTCGATGGCGGAGCGGCCCATCTTATAGAACACGTTGCCGTGGACCATGAGATTGTGCACGTCGTTGGTGTGTCCGAAGATGGGACGCGGAGCGCCGAGGCCGGAGACCGTGTCCACGCCAACCTCGTCGCAATCGAGAAAGAGATTGTAGGCGGCGATGACATTGTTGGTGTCGCGGATGAGGATGCCGCCGGTGAGGTGGGAGAAGATGTTGTTGTCGATCTGGTTCAGGGCCTCGCTGCCCTCGATGTGAATGGCGTGCGGATTCACGTTGCCGGGAATGTCGGCGAAGACGTTGCCGGTGATGCGCACGTTGGCGTTGCCGATGTCGAGCCAGATGCCGTTGGCGTGGCGGATGTGCCGGATGACGTTGTTGCGGAAGAGGAGATTGTGCGCGACGTGCATTTTGGTGCCGCCGGACTCCGACATCAGGGCCGCGTCCTGCCAGCCGATCCACTCGAAGAGGTTCTTTTCCACCAGCGTTGACTGCGGACCGCCGGTGCCGCCCAGGCCCTCGATGCCGCAGTAGCGAAAGGTGTTGCCGCGAACCACGTCGAAGCCAACCGGTTGCGGCGCCTGCGAGGCGGCCCAGTCTTCGTTGCCGATGTCGAGCCCCACGCTGTTGGCCCACTCGAAGGTATTGTCTTCGAAGACGAAGTGATTGCCGCGGTTGGTGGAGACCAGGCCGCGCTGCGGCACAGGAAAGCCGTTGCCCGCGTGCATGAACGCGATGCCCTTCACGCGGATATAGGACTGGTAACGCCGGGCCGGCGAGAAGACCTGCTCCGCCGTCGTGATCTCGATGACATGGTTGGCGGGGTCGTCGTCATTGGCCAGGCGGATGTGCAGCGTGAGGCCGTTGGGCTCGATCCAGACCTTGCCGGCGTAGGGTTGGAACTCCTGGAAGAGGGGCGACCAGTGAATCTCGCTGAAGAAGTTGACCGAGCGCGGCGACGGACCGGCAAGGTCGCTGGCGGTTTCCACGGGCTCCAGCGGAAGGCCATCGACGAAGACGAGTCCGCGGCGGCGAAAGTAGTTCGCCATGTTGTCCTTGGCGTAGTTGATCCAGTAGCGGTTGCCAATGACGTTGTCGACTTCGAAGGGGTTGTAGCCGTCGTGGAAGAGCGCGGGGTCGGGGCGCAGCTCCCAGGCCTTGACGGGCTTGCGCGTGGCGGGATCGAAGCCGAAGTTCCAGCCCTCGCTGGGATGCCAGTCCCTGACCACGGCCGAGCCTTTGACCACGACCTTGGCGCCGGGCGCGGCTTCGTAGCTGATCATCGCCTCCGGTCCGTCGCCGCCGCGCGCGGGGCGGATGACCTCGCGGTAAGTGCCCTCGGCGATGACGACGCGCTCTCCCGGCTGGAGCACCTGCGCCGCGCGATCGATGGTGCGGAAGGGACGCTCCTTCGAGCCGGGACCCTTGTCATCCGCGTTCGATGCCTGATTGTCCACGTAATAGGTCCGGGTAAAGTGCAGCGGCCTCTCCCACATGGGGAACTGAGTGCCGTCGGGCATCTTCGAGCTGTCTGCGAAGGCTGCAGTGGTGCTGAGCAAGGCGAACAGAGCGAGATAAGCGGCGCGAACCATGCGGACCCCTCCGGCGCGCCGGGCGTGCGTGAGCTGAGCATGCGTCCGGCAGCGGCGTTCTTGACCGCTACCATGCTAAATCGGTCTCTCTGGGTATCGACAGAGGTTATTCATCTTCCCTGCCCTCGCGGGCCCTGGTTCCTTCGGTTACCGGTCCCCTCCAAAAAGGAGTGCGAGCCTGCGAACCTGTCATTCTGAGCGGGAGGCGGCGGAGTCGAGGGACCTGCGGGTGCAACTCGTTGCCTCGGTCGCAACGGAGTCGCGCCGGACCCTTACGGGTCCTCAACACTCACGAAACGACTTCGAACGCGAAGGTATATTTCGCCAGCGACCTGGTCAATTCCGCCTGGCCGTGCGAGACCTCGACCGAAGCCACCATGCCGCGGACCGGATCCTGCCGGAAACTGATCGTCACCACCGTCGCTCTTGCCTCCGCCGCCTCTGCGCGAACAACATCCTCAATCTCCAGCTTCTGTAGCTGGGGCTTGAAGATCTTGCCGACAATCGTCGTCGGAATCTCGTCAACGACGCGGATGGCCTTCGGCCACGCCGCGCGCTCGGGGATATTCCGCGTGGCAAATGCGAGCAGCTCGGCGGGGCTGGCGCTCTGGCCGCTCTTCAGTTGTACGTAAGCCACCGGCACTTCGCCGGCGTGGGGGTCGGGCCGGCCAATCGCGGCCACCAGCGCGATGCTGGGATGGCGGTGCAGCGGTTCTTCGATCAGCTTGGGATCGATGTTGTGGCCGCCGCGAATGATCAGTTCCTTCTTGCGCCCTGTCAGCCAGAAGTAGCCGTCCGCATCCTGCCGGCCCAGATCGCCGGTGTTCAGCCAGACCTCGCCCTGGCGCTCGATCCAGATCCCCTGGTTGTGGGCGGGGTCCAGATAGCCGGCGAAGACATTCGGCCCGCAGATGGCGATGGCGCCGATCTCGCCGGCCCCGGCGTCGCGCTCGTATCGGTTGTCGCCGTCCAGGATCAGCGCGCGCATCTCCTGGTAGGGAAAGCGAATCCCGATCGACCCGATGCGCGGCGGGGCGTCGATGGGATTGGCGCTCGATGCGCAGGCCCCTTCGGTCAGGCCATAGGCCTCGACAATGCGTACGCCCGTCCGTTCCTGGAACGACTGGAAGACCTGCACCGGCATGGGCGCCGCGCCGCAGAAGGCGAACTCCAGACTGGCGATATTCCGCCCCGCAACCGGAACCTGCAGCAGCGACGAATACACGGTCGGAACCCCGGAGAACATATTGATCCTGAAATGCTCGACCAGCTCCCAGAAGTTAGGGATTACGCCCTCGCCGCGATAGCCCTTCGGCGTGCCCAGCACCACGTGCGCGCCCATGCTCCATGGGGCCAGGCCGGTCACCAGTTGGCCGTTCACATGGAAGAGCGGCAGGCCGCAGAAGATGGTCTTGCCGGGGCCGAGGCGGCCTTCGCTGAAGCATGTGATCGCCCATGCGTCGAAGACCTCGGAGAACTGCGTGCGCCGGGCGATCTTCGGCGAGCCGGTGGTGCCGCCGGTGCAGACATAGGACGAGATATCGCCGGGCCCAGGCGCTTCGAAGTTCAAACCGTCGCCGCGCTCCTTACGCAACTCGCGCCGGAAATCGAGCACGGGAACCTTCAGAGCCGTTTGCCGGCGCGACGCCAGAACGCCGAGCGCGAGCTTCTGCGCCGCGGAGACGTATGGAACCATGTCGATCGCAAGCACCGCCCGCAAGCTCGAGAGTCCTTCGGCAGCTTTGGTCGCCTTCTCCCACAGGTCCGTGCCGGGCATAGGAGCGAGCGTCACCAGCAACTTTGGCTCTGCCGCCTTCAACAGCGACGCGATCTGCTCCGTCTCCAACAGAGGGCTGATCGCGAAGGCGATCCCCGCGGCCTCTCCGCCCCAGACGGTCAGGTGCGTCTCCGGCAGATTCGGCAGGACGAAGGCGACGGCGTCGCCCCTCTCCACGCCCAGACGTCGAAAGAGATTGCCCGTCTGGGTGATCCGCTTCAGCAGTTCGCGATGCGTCCACACCGTCGCCTTCTCGAAACGGCTCACCTCCGCGAAGAAGGAGAGAGCGGGCGAATCGGGAGCCAGCGCCGCACCGGCCTTCAACATCTCGTAAGTGGTGGCGGGAATCTTCCGTTCCGCAAGGGGGACGCGCTCGATCTCCAGTATCGCGGCAAGGCCGGCGCCCGGCATGACTCGATCCTCGCCGGGATCAATCGACAAAACTCCTGACATGGGTCACCTCCTGTTGTCTCCGCCGGGACCATTTCAGTTGGTCAATTGGGGAAGTGGCGGAAGATCGGTTACGGCAAGCGCTCTGGCCTTCTCTGGCCCAACGCCGATCGAGCGCAGCATGAGCTCCGCGGCGTCCGAACCAGCATCGCGCCAAGTCTTGTCGCCATTGAGAACCAGAGACATCGCTGCCAAAGTCGTGGCGCAGACGAACACGACGACGGACTGAAATTGTTCGGGGCGAAAGCTGTAGCGGCCCATGCGGAGACCTTCCTCAAGATCGCGCGCGGGCGGGCCTGACAGCATGGCCTGCAGCGAAGCCGTCGTGAAGGCAAAGCGAACGATGAAACGGCCCCACTCTGGTTCCTCATGGGCACGGCGAACGAAAAACCGCATCCCACATGCCAGACGATGCGCCGGATCGCCCATTGCATCGAAGCTGGCGAGGACGCGAGCGTGCATCTCATTGGCGAGTGCGGTGGCAACCTCTTCGAAGAGTGAGTCCGGGTTGGAGACGTTGTTGTAAATCGTCCCGCGCGCGATTCCAGCGGCCAGCGCAAGCTCGCTCACATTCGCCTGTGTCGTTCCCCGCCGCGCGAAGATGGCCATGGCGGCATCGTAGATTCTTGCTCGAACCGGCGCCGGCGACTTCATCTTGGACTCCTATTGACAGAATTGAACATATCTGTGCAATGATAGTCAACACCGTTCAATGGGACGGCGGCGGGGCTTAGGAACAGGGCCGGGGAGAACCGCGAAAAGCGCCGCCACGAAGGGCAGCCAGAGGCGTTTCCCGAACAGCCCATGCGCGCCGAGGCCTCTCACGGCGCCAGCCCTTCCCTTTCCCCTCGGAGGTCGTTTCCATGATGCGCCTGACCACACCGCAGCCGGCTCGTCACCCGAGCCCGACAACCAGAGCCTCCGCGCTCGCCTACGCGATCTTCGATCGGCCCGATCTGGCCAAGGCGGAAGAGTATCTGTCCGACTTCGGGCTGCGCACCGTATCGAGCGACGGCGCAATGCTGTTCATGCGCGGGACGACGCCTTCTCCCTATTGTTATGTCGTCCGCAAAGCAGCCACGCCTCGCTTTGTCGGCATCGGTCTCGAGGTCGGCTCGATCACCGATCTGGAAGCGCTGGCAAAGCTGCCGGGAGCGTCGCCGATCGAGTCCATTCCATGGCCGGGCGACGGGCGCCGCGTTCGTCTCACCGATCCCTCTGGCTTTCGCGTCGACGCCGTCTGCGAACGATCGTCCGTCCCTGAGTTGCCGCACCGTCCGCCGCTGGCGATGAACTCCATCGATCTGAGAGCGCGCATCAATGAAACGCAAAGGCCGCCCATCGCGCCGCCGGACGTGATCAAGCTCGGGCATGTGGCGCTGGAACTCGCCGACTATCAGGCCACCAGCGACTGGTACACGCGCCACTTCGGCTTCATCCCCAGCGACGTTCAGGTGCTTCCCGACGGCTCTCCGGCGGTCGCATTCCTGCGCCTCGACCGCGGGCAGAGGCCGGCGGACCACCACTCGCTGGCCCTCGCGCAGACCTTCGCCCCCGCGCTCAATCATGTCTCCTTCGAGGTCATCGACACGGACTCGATCGGCATGGGGCATCGCCTGCTGCGCGATAAGGGCTGCAAACCCGCCTGGGGCCCAGGCCGGCACTTTCTCGGCAGCCAGATCTTCGATTATTGGCACGATCCCTGGGGGAGCAAGCATGAGCATTACTGCGACGGCGATCTCTTCACCTCCGATCAGCCTACTGGCCTTCACCCAGCGAGCCGCGAGGGAATGGCGCAGTGGGGCCAGGTGATGCCCTCCAGCTTCACCCGGCCAAAGCTGGCCTTTGCAACGCTCGTAGCGCTGATTCATGGGCTGAGACACAGTCCGGACGTAACTGTCCGGAAGCTGGTAACTCTCCTCAGATTGTTTGCCTAGCGAAACCGCCTTCGTGGCTGCGAAATCATCTTTCATCGAACAGGACTGGTTATCATGCCTCTGAACGTTGTGCACTTCAAGCATCGCGGCAATGCCCAGTGGGGCGTCATTCGCAATGGAGTCGTCACGCCCATTCCGGGTGTCTTCGCGACCACCCGCGCCTTTCTCGAGGCGAACCCAATCGACGCGCTCTTCCGGCTGAACGGGTCAATGCTGAAGGAGACCGATGTCGAAATACTCTCGCCGGTCACAGGGAATCAGCAGTTCCTGTGCCAGGGCGCGAACTACCGACAGCATATGATCGAGTCCGGCATGGATCCGGACGCGAAGACATTCAACATGATCTTCACCAAGGCGGCGAGCTGCATCGCGGCTGCCAGCTGCGATGTCGTTCGCCCACGCCGGGTGCGCTTCCTCGACTACGAGATCGAGCTCGGACTCATTCTCAAGCGCGACATCACGTGCGGCCAGCGCGTGACCGACGCCAATCTCCACGAATTCGTGGCCGGCGCGGCGATCGTCAACGACTACTCCGCCCGCGATATCCAGATCCCTCAGATGCAGTTCTACAAAGGCAAGAGCTTTCGCACCTTTGGGCCGATCGGACCATACCTTTGTTTGCTGGAGCCGGATGACTTTGGCAAGCTGCGCGAGCTCGAATTAACACTGACTGTGAACGGCCAGGTGCGTCAGAGCGACAGAATCGAGAATCTGGTGTATGGGCCAGCGGAAACTCTCACCGAGCTCTCCGCCGTCCACGATCTCAACGCCGGCGATCTGCTCTCGACCGGAACCCCTGCCGGCTGCGCGCTCAGCGTTCCTTCGCCGCTCAAGCAGCGCATCGTCGCGTTGCTGCCCGAGCGAATGAAATGGAAGATGTTCCTGAAGATTCAGTCCCGCCGAAACCAGTACCTGAATCCAGGCGACATCGTTGAATCGCGTATCGCCACTGCCGACGGATCCATCGACCTCGGCGTCCAGCGCAATCGAATCGTCGACGAGGCCGGGTAGGTTCCTGACCGCGGGAAGCGTCAAAAAAAGGTCTCCCAGGTCCCGGTTCCGGAGCCTGGGAAACCACATACCCCATCACCCGGTTTCTGGCCGGCTGACAATCCCGTTTCTTGTCAGCCGTTACTGCCCTCCAGCGTGTAGCGCCCGGCCTCCACCATGACACTGGAAATCTCGCGGCCCAGGGCGACGGTATTCACAGGCTCATGCTTGGTCAGGCGCCGGAAGATCGTCATCTGCATGCGCAGCATGTCGCCTTCCGCAATCGCGCCCAGCAGCCGTTCCGCAGCCGATTCGAGAACCCGGAACGAGCGCGCCGCGGCGAACTTGGCCAGCTTGATGGCGAGCGGATTGCTCCCGTTCATCTTCTCGGTGCGCAGCAGCACCGATTCGAGCACGAGCACCTCGGCGAGTATGTCGGCCTGCATGCCCATCACTTCCTGCTGCTCGCTCAGGTCGGTTCCAAACTTCTGCGCCGCCGCGCCGGCGCAGAAGAGTCCGAGCTTCTTGGCGTTGGCCAGCAGCGCGCGCTCCTCCGCCAATGGACCGTCGTAGGTTACCCGCGCGCCCGGCCCGGCCATCACCTCGTCCATCACTCTCTTGATGGCGGGCAGCAGCGCCAGGCGGCCCTGCATGGCGCGCTTCACCATCCAGCCCGTGGTGATCAGGCGGTTGATCTCGTTGGTGCCTTCGAAGATCTTGTTGATGCGCGCGTCGCGATAGGCGCGCTCGGCGGGAAACTCCTCCACGTATCCATAGCCGCCATGGAGCTGCAGCATCTGGTCGACCACGCGCTCGGCCATCTCCGACGACCAGAACTTGATGATGGAGCACTCGACCGCGAATTCCTCGATGCATTTCTGCACTTGCCTGGTGTAGTCCGGCGCGGATTTGTCGAGTTCGGCGAGAGCCGCATCGATCGCGCCCACGGTGCGATAGAGCACAGCTTCGCTCGCGTAGATGCCAGCTGCGCTCTCGGCGATCTTCTCCTGCACCAGTCCGAACGAAGTGATCGGCTTGCCGAAGGCGATCCGTTCCCTGGCGTAGCGAATGCCGTCGCGCAGCGAGTTGCGCGCGCCGCCAGTCGTTGCGGCGCCCAGCTTGTAGCGGCCCACGTTGAGAATATTGAACGCGATCTGGTGACCCTTGCCGGCTTCGCCCAGCAGGTTCTCCACCGGGACCATGCAGTCGGTGAGGATGAGCGGGCAGGTGGACGAGCCGCGGATGCCGAGCTTGTGCTCTTCCGGTCCGACGGTCAGGCCCGGCGTTCCCTTTTCAATGAGAAATGCCGTGAACTGCTCGCCGTCGATCTTCGCAAAAACGGTGAAGAGGCTGGCCATTCCCGCATTCGAGATCCACATCTTCTCGCCGTTGAGGATGTAGTGTTTGCCGTCGGGCGAAAGCGTGGCCCGGGTGCGGATGTTCATGGCGTCGGAGCCGGCTGAAGCCTCGGAGAGCGCATAGGAAGCGATCCACTCGCCGGAGGCCAGCTTGGCCAGGTACTTGTCCTTCTGCTGCCGCGTGCCGTACCAGACCAGCGGCAACGTGCCGATGCCCACATGCGCGCTGAAGGTGACCGAGAAGCTGGCGTTGACGCTGATCTTGTCGGCAATCAGAGCCGAAGTGACCTTGTCGAGACCGAGCCCGCCGTACTCCTCGGGCACGTCCACGCCGAGCAGGCCCAGATCCCCTGCCTGACGCATCAGCCCGCGGCTGACATTGAAGTTCTTGGCTTCGATTTCAGGCAGCGCGGGAAGAACGCGCTCGTCGGCGAAGTCGCTGGTGATTTGCGCGATCTGCTGTTGCTCGTCGCTCAGATCTTCGGGCGTGAAGACATCTTCGGGGAGAAGATCTTCGATGAGGAAACCGCCTCCCGTGGCGCGTTTTGCAGTGAATGGTGCAACGGCTGTGCTCAAGGGGATTCTCCTTCAGTTTTGCAGGTTTTCGAAGATGCCCGCGGCGCCCATGCCACCGCCGACGCACATGGTCACGAGCCCGTATCTGGCTCGGGACCGCTTGAACTCGCCCAACAGGGTTGCGGTGAGCTTGGCGCCGGTGCAACCAAGCGGATGTCCGAGCGCAATGGCGCCGCCGTTGACATTGACGCGCCTGGGATCGATGCCCAGCGTCTTGATCACGGCGAGCGACTGCGCCGCGAAGGCTTCGTTGAGCTCGATCACTTCGATCTGGTCGAGTTCGAGGCCGGCCATTCTGAGGGCCTTGGGGATCGCGTACACGGGACCGATGCCCATCACCTCGGGCTCGCATCCCGCATAGGCGAAGGCCAACAGGCGCGCGAGCGGTTGAGCTCCCAACTGGCGCGCGCGCTCCTCGGTCATCAGCACCGCGGCGGCCGCGCCGTCTGACATTTGCGAGCTGTTGCCGGCCGTCACCACGCCCCTGGCATGAAAGGCCGGCCGCAGCTTGGCCAGCGCCTCCAACGAGGTGTCCGCGCGCGGGCCTTCGTCGGTCGTAAACGACCGCTCGATCATCGTCGGCTTGCCGCCGCCGTTGACCACATGCGAGAAGACGGGAACGGGCACCGTCTCTTCCGCGAAACGGCCAGCCTGGATGGCGTCGAGAGCTTTGCGATGGCTCTCGTACGCGAACTGGTCCGACTCTTCGCGGCTGATCCCGTACTGCTTGGCCACGCGCTCCGCCGTCAGTCCCATCGAAAGATAGGCGGCGGGATGGTTCTCGACCAGCCAGGGATTGCAGACCACCTTGTTGCCGCCCATGGGCACGAACGACATCGACTCCACGCCGCCAGCGACGATCACCTCGGCGCCTCCGCCGCGAATGCGTTCGGCAGCCAGCGCGAGGGCCTGCAGGCCGGAGGCGCAGTAGCGGTTGACCGTCATGGCGCACGAATTGACCGGCAGCCCCGCGCGCAGCGCGATCATGCGCGCCACATTCATGCCCTGCTCGGCCTCGGGCATGGCGCAGCCGATGATCACGTCGTCGATCTCTTTGGGATCGAGCATCGGAACGCGCTCCAGCGCGCCCTTTACCGCAATCGCGCCCAGGTCGTCCGGCCGCGTGTTCTTCAGCGTGCCCTTGGGCGCCTTGCCCACCGGCGTGCGAACCGCGCTCACAATCACTGCATCGTTCATTCGAGAATCTCCGTCTCTTCGGGTAACATAGCCAAGCGCTTGCGCAACCAGCCCAATCAGTTCCGCAGCGGCTTGCCTGTCTTCAGCGTGAACCCGATGCGCTCCGCCGTCTTCTTTTCCCCGCACAGCGAGACAAACGCCTCGCGTTCGAGATCGAGCAGATACTCCTCGGTCAGCGGCGTTCCGGCTGTTACATTGCCGCCGGCCAGAATATGCGCGACATGGTTGGCCACCTTCACATCGTGGTCGCTGATGAACTCGCCCTCGCGCAGCAGATGGACGCCGAGCTTGAGCGTAGCCAGCACACCCTGGCCCGGCGCGGGGATGTCGCTCCTGCGCGCCGGCGGCGCGTACCCTGCGCGCACCAGCCGCAGCGCCTGCGCTTTGGCGTCGGTCACCAGCCGCTCGCGGTTCATGGTCACCGCATCGCCGGCTTCCACAATGCGCAGAGCACGCGCCTCGAACGCGGAAGTGGACACCTTGGCCATGGCGATAGTCTCGAAGTTTTGCCGGAGGGCGTCGTGCACATGAACCGAGTCACCGCGATTGTCCGCGCGTACGGCTCCGGCCGTGGCCACGGCCCGCAGCACCATCTCCTTGCAGCCGCCGCCCGCGGGGACC
>JBAVMZ010000097.1:0-2233 GCA_049690595.1 Occallatibacter sp.
CGTCCCCGCCCGCGCATCCCGCTCCCGCGCGAACGACGCCCCCCAAGAGAACATCGCCCGGCTCCGCGCCACCCTCGGCCTGCCCGACTGCGCCGGTTGCGCCCCCGGCTCGAACAACTGGGTCGTCGCCGGCAAGCACACCGCCAGCGGCAAGCCCCTGCTGGCCAATGACATGCACCTGGGCCTCATGGAGCCGAACATCTGGTTCATGGCCGACCTCAAGGCGCCCGGCTTCCACGCCGCCGGAGTCACGCTGCCCGGTATCCCCGCCATCATCGCCGGCCACAACGAGCACGTCGCCTGGGGCTTCACCGCCCTCTACGCCGACGTGCAGGACCTCTACATCGAGAAGCTCGACGGCAAGGGTAACTACGAGGGCCAGGACGGCCAGTGGCATCCGCTGACGGTCGACCACGAGGTCATCAAGGTCCGCGGCGGCAAGGATGTGGTGGTGGATGTCCAGATTGCCGGGCACGGCCCGCTGCTGAATCCGATCTTCGAGAAGGAGACGCGCCCCATCGCGCTGAAGTGGACGCTCTACGATCCCAGCCTGAACGCGATGCCCGTCTACGAGATGAACACGGCCGCGAACTGGCAGGAGTTTTCCGCGGCGCTTGGGGCTTGGTGCTGGCCCACGCAGAACGTCGTCTACTCGGACGACCAGGGGCACATAGCCTACCACGCCATCGGCAAGGTGCCGGTGCGCGGGGGCGGGGTCGGTTTACTCGATATGCCACTCCCGAGCGGCTCGAGAGACGAGCGTTCTTTTTGGGGGTATACCGCCTGCGCCGGAGTCTGTCCAACCTACATCCCCTTCGACCAGATGCCCAACTCCTTCGATCCCCCCAGCGGCTTTCTGGCCACCGCCAACTCGCGCGTGACCACCGGCAAGTCGCCCTTTCCCATCACGCACGAATGGGTCGACCCCTACCGCGCCGAGCGGATCTACAAGCTGCTCGAAGGCCGCGACGGCCTCAAGCCCGCAGACATGCTCGCCGTCCAGACCGACATCTATTCCGAGGTCGACCAGGAGCTGGGCCATCGCTTTGCCTACGCCATCGACCACACCCCCTCGGCCGACGAACGGCTGAAAAAAGCCGCCGACCTGATGCGCTCCTGGGACGGCAAGCTTACCGCCGACTCCGCCGCCGCCTCGCTCGTCACCCAGGCCCGCCGCGCCTTCTGGCCGCTCATTCTCAAGCCCAAGCTCGGCGAGCTGGCCGGCGACTACCACTGGTCCGAGTCGAACTTTGCCGAGGAGGAGATCGTGATGCACGGCCCGGCCGAGTGGCTCCCCTCGACCTATAAGAACTGGGACGAGCTGCTGACCGACGCCGTGCGCAAGGGCATGGAGGCCGGCAAGGCGCCGGCCGACGTCTCCAGCTGGAGCTACGGAAGCTGGCACGTGGTCGACATCGAGCACCCGCTCGGCGCGCTCGTGCCCGTGCTGGGCCGCGTGGCCGGCACCGGCGAGCAGCCGCTCTCCGGCGACACCACCACCGTCAAGCAGGTCGGCCGCGCCTTTGGCCCCTCGCAGCGCTTCACCATGGACTGGTCGAACATCGACGGCTCGACCGAGAACATCGTGCTGGGGGAAAGCGGCAACCCGCTGAGCCCCTACTTCCGCGACCAGTGGAACGACTGGTATGGGGGCACGACCTTTGCCATGCCGTTTAGCGAACGGGCAGTGGCCGCCGCGACCCGCCACACGCTACGGCTGGTGCCGTGAAAAGGCAGGGAACAGGGATCAGGGGCCGGGGAAAGCTGACGGCCGGGTGCCCCATCGTGGGCGCGTTTTTTGCGCCTGGGGTCGGAAACCACGGCCCTCAACCGGCCCAGGACAAGCTGAAAGCTGAAAGCTGAGAGCTGAAGGCTGAGAGCTAAGAGCTGAAAGCTCCGCCATGTACCATGATTTCAGCGATGTCCCAGCCTCGCGCCATCTCCCGTTTCACCGGTCCAGCCCTCATTCTGCTGGCCGCGGCCGTGGCCACGCTGCCGCAGGCGCTGCGCGGCAACTCCTGCGGCCACGACTTCGATTTCCACCTCGTCTCCTGGCTCGATTGCCTGAACGCCTGGCGGCACGGAATCCTCTATCCCCACTGGTCGCCGAGCGCCAACTTCCTGGCCGGTGAGCCGCGCTTCGTCTTCTACCCGCCGCTGACCTGGATGCTGGGGGCGGCGTTGGGCGCGGTGCTGCCGTGGGCCGCGGCGCCCATCGCGCTCACCTTTCTGC
>JBAVMZ010000098.1:0-5412 GCA_049690595.1 Occallatibacter sp.
GGCCTGGGCAGAGGACCCGCGGGGCAGGAAGGGGGCTTTGCCGTTGGAACGAATGCGAAAAAGGTGGCGAGCCGGGCACTCAGGGGTGTATTCTTTCGTCGCCGGACAAGCAAAATGGAAATCCCGGTTGAGATTGACGCTTCTCGCACCGACCGCTATATTCTAGCCGTCTTCACATTTCAGGGAATTGCGCTTTTCGGTCATGCTTAGGCCGCGATTCGTAGACCGCCAGTGTTCCGATTCGCTCCCCGTCTGTCCAATCGGCAGATGTGCAGCAAGAACGCGCATCTCCTTCCTCTCAAGTCGGTCAGAGCGCAACTCGCTAAAGGCGAATGAAGGGACCGAAGGAGGGGGCCGTGAAGCGTGTTCCGTCTGAAAGTTGCCTGTTCGATGCGACGTATTCTCCCTCTCGCAATCGCATGAGAACGTTGAAGGGGTTTCGCGCGCTGCCCGGGCAGGGGCGCTCCACTGGCCGGAGGACAGTCTGTCCAGGCGCTGTTGCCGAGACTACCGCAATGCAGTGGGAGGCGAGAATGATAGGACCAGAGTTAGCAAAAGAAACAGGAATTGACAAACCGGCGAATCATAGCGAACGGCGCATTGCGGCCGCCGGCCGGCGGGCCGCCGGGACTCGGGACCTTCAGGGGTGCGGCCCTTGGCATTCCGGTAGGGGATTCGAACCCGAAAGCCAGGTTGCCATCGAGGGACCCAAGCCGCTGATGGACAGTTTCCGCACGTCGCGAGTTTCAGCTTCTGCCGCAGTCAAAGAGCGGCGCCGGCAACGTTTGAATGCCCGGACAGCATTCTGGGCAGTCCTGACCCTGTTGCCCTTCGCGCCGCATGTTTTCTCCCAAGGCGCAGCGGAGCCTACGTCATATTTGGGGCCGCTGCTGGGCGGCGGCTTTGCATCGCCGACTGGCGTGGCGGTGGATGTGAGCGGAAACGTGTATGTCGCCGATAAACGGAGCGGTCTGGTTACCGAGATGCCCGCTGGCTGCGCTTCGTCCAGTTGCCTCACCGTGCTAGGTGGCGACACCTTCAAAGCGCCTTCCGGGGTAGCGGTGGATAACAGCGGCAATGTCTATGTCGCTGACCCAGGCAATGGCAGCGTCTATAGTTTGACGCCCAACTGTCTATCCTCGATTTGCGTCACCGGTCTGGGAGGCACCGCCTTCTCTTTACCCAACGCAGTAGCGGTGGACAGGAACAGCAACCTCTATATCATCGATGGCCCTTCGGTGTTCACGATGGTCTCCACTTGCACTTCGAGTTCCTGCGTCACGCAGGTGGGCGGTGGATTCGGCGATCATCCGCAGGGAGTTGCCGTTGACAGGAGCGGCAATGTGTATGTCGCCGATGCAGTATCCCAGACTGTCTATGTGTTCGCCCCAGACTGCACGTCCCTCAGTTGCGTCGGCGTGCTGGGCGGTGGATTCGTCAGCCCAACCGCGGTGGCGGTCGATGCGAACGAGAGAATCTACGTCGTCGATAACGGGACCAACCTGGATGTGATGCCGCCGAACTGCACGTCCGCCTCCTGCGTGGCCGCTGTGGCCGGCGGTCTCAATCAGCCCAACGGTGTCGCAGTGGACTCCAGCGGGAACGTCTATGTAGCCGACAGCGTAAACACGCAGATTCGTGAGTTCGTCCGGGCGCCGGCAAACGCCGGATCTGTCGCGGTGCAGACGGGCAAACCCGCCAGCCTTACAGTTACGGTTACCTTCCTGACGGGCGGGACTATTGAAGCGCCGGCGGTGCTCACGTGGGGCGCTGCGGGGCTCGATTTTGCCGATGCCGGCACCGGCAGTTGCACCACGAACGGGACCAGCTACAGCTACAACGCCGGCGACTCCTGCACCGTCATGGTGAACTTCGCTGCGGCGGCCCCAGGTCCGCGCTATGGCGCGGCGATAGTTTCAGATTCGTCGGGCACAGTTATTGCCACGGCAAACATCTATGGAGCCGGCACAGGACCGCAGGTGACATTCCCGCCCGGCACTCAGAGTACGTTGGCCACCGGACCCAATGCGCCGGCAGGCGTGGTAGTCGATGCCAAAGGCGATTCGTTCATCTCAAGCCCCGGAGCGAACGCTGTTGTGGAGATCCCAGCCGGGTCTTCCACTCAAACCACTATAACCACCTCCATTGCATCTCCACTCGGTCTGGCCATGGATGGAAGTGGCGACCTCTTTGTTGCCGACGGCAGCGGCGTGTATAAGATCGAGGCCGTGAACGGCGCGGTGTCAAGCACCAGTACGGCGATACAACTGCCGATCCCATTGGACGACCCGCAAGGCACTATCACAGCCGTGGCGGTGGACGGAGGCGGCAATCTTTTTTGCGCCGAGTCGGATAGCGATTCATCGACCGGAGAAGTGACCGAGAGTTTTGCCCCGGAGTATACGACGACCAAGCGGCTTGGATTTCTGGGCGAGTTCCAGCAACCTGACGGCTTGGCGCTGGATGGCAGCGGTAACCTTTATGTCGCCGATAAGGCATTCGGGGTCATTGAGTTGCTGGCTCCCAGCTATTCGGCGGGCAACCAGCCGATCTCCACGGGCGCCAATGGCATTGCCGTGGATGCTGCCGGCGATATCTATATCAGCGCTGGATCAAACAGCGTCAACAGCTACGTATCTGAATACTCGCCTTCCAATGGGTTCAGTCAGCCGATCGCGCAGTGGACTGGCTATAACAACCCTCGATCCCTGGCGTTGGACGGGAGTGGCAGGATCTACATTGCCGACCAATATAACAACGCGCTGGCGGAGATCGACCCAACGACGGCGTCCAGCCTGCGCTTTGCCACGACGAATGCGGGCGCCACGAGCACCGGCAGTCCGCAGACGGTTACCGTTCAGAACATCGGCAACCAGAACCTCAACATCACCGCCGTCAATTTCCCCACCGACTTTCCGGAAGCCGCCGGCCAGGCCGCTGACTGCACTTCCTCGACGAGCGTGCCCGCCGCATCCTCGTGCACGCTGACGATCGACTTTTCGCCTCTGTTTTCAAGCCTGACTGGCCCCAGCACATCGCTGAGCGAGCAGGTCAGCCTCTCCGACAACGATCTCAACCGCACCAACGTGGCGCAGTCGGTGGCAGTCAGCGGCACGGAGACAGCGCCGCCCGCGACGCAACTGGTATTCGGCCTGCCGCCGGCGGCAAATGTCGCCGTGGGCGGCAACGCGGGCTCCGCTGTAACGGTCCAGGAGGAAGACTCAGCCGGAGAAGTAGCGCCATGGGCAACGGACAGCATCACGCTCACGGTGACGTATCCCGACAGCACCACACAAATCTACAACCAGGCCGCGGTACACGGTGTAGCCACCTTCAACCTGGGTTCGGTGGCATTGACCGAGACAGGTAACTACACCTACACGGCCGGCTTCGGCGTGCTGAGCAATACAGTCGCCAGCGAAACTGTGGTCTCGTCGGCGTACACGGCTCCATCCTCGACCGTGGGCGCCATTAGCAGTGTGCAGACGGCCACTTTGGCGCTGCCTTCGAACTTCACCCTGGGGAGCATCGATGTGCTCACGCAGGGTGCGCCGAACCTGGACTTCCAGCTTGCGGCAGGCGGCACCTGTATGGTGAACGCGGCCTACACCGCTGGTCAGGCCTGCACAGTCAACTACACCTTCAACCCAACGCACCCCGGCCCTCGCAACGGTGCGGTGTTGCTCTTTGACAATCAATCCCCGTCCAACGCCGTGGTCACCGTGTACCTGCAAGGCACGGGCAATGGACCGCAGATCGTCTTCCCTTCGAATGCTGCGCGGTCCACCCTGAGCACGGCTTTCTTACTACCCACGGGCGTAGCAGTAGACGGGGCCGGCAACACCTTTGTCTGCGATTCTTCGAGCAACGAGGTGAAAGAGATTGTGGCGGCGGGCGGTTACAGTACGGTGAATACTGTAAGTTACCCCTCCGGCCCCTTTGGCGTCGCGGTGGACGGAGCCGGAAACATCTTCGTTGCGTCAGCCAATAGCAATGTTGTGAAGGAAGTCTTCGCCGCGAGCAATTACACCACTTCCACCACGGTGACCAGCGGCTTTAGCCCTTACGGCGTGGCTTTGGACGGGGCAGGCAACCTCTACGTGACCGATGACCAAAACGGCGCCGTAAAAGAGATCTCGGCGGCCAGCGGCTACACCAACCTCACTACGCTGGCCAGCGGATTCAATCATCCGTATGGCGTGGCCGTGGATGGATCCGGCAATGTCTTCGTCGCCGACACCGGCAATAACGCCGTGAAGGAGATTGTTGCGGCTGGAGGCTACACAACCGTCAACACACTGGGAACCGGATTTGACGGACCCACAGCCGTGGCGGTAGACGCAGCCGGCGACGTCGTCGTCGCCGATACCGCTAACGGAATGGTGAAGGAGATCATGGCCGCTGGCGGCTACACAACGGTCGCCACAGTAGCAGCGGGGTTCAATTCTCCCCAGGGAGTCGCACTCGATGCCGGCGGCAATATCATTGTCTCCGATTCGTCCGATCATGCGGTGATAAAGCTGGATCTCATCGATCCGCCTTCTCTCGGCTTCCCCTTAACCCCGGCCGGCCAGATAAGCGGTTCGCAAACAGTGACGGTGCAGAACGGTGGCAACCAGCCGCTTGCCATCAGTAACATTCTCTATGGAACCGACTTTCCCGAAGCGGCCGGGGTGGGAACCGACTGCAGCATTTCAGTACCCCTGGCCGCAGGATCCACTTGCACGTTAAGCATCGACTTTTCGCCGCTGCTCTCCAGCGCAACGGGTTCGAGTACGCCCTTGAGCGAATCCGTGAGCCTGACGGACAACAACCTCAATGGCACGGGTGAAGTTCAATCGGTGGCGGTGATCGGGACCGAGGTCTTCATGGCTCCATCACTGAGTACGCCCACGCCGGGCACCATACTCCCCGGATCCACTGCCACGTTTACCTGGAATCCGGGAGCCGGAGCGACGAAGTTCCGTCTCCGTCTCGGCACCACCTCTGGCGCCTCCGATGTCTATAGCGGCGTACAGACCACAGGCACTTCCGCCGCGGTCACTAGCCTCCCCACAGCCGGCGGCCAGCTCTACGCTTCGCTTGACTACCTGGTTGGCAGCACATGGAGCACCGTGCAAACCACGTACACCGCGGCGAGCCCATCGGCGCTGGTCAGTCCGGCGCCCAACTCCACGCTCAGCGGCTCGAGCGTAACCTTCTCGTGGAGTCCGGGGGCGGACGCCACACTTTATCGTTTCCGCGTGGGAACGAGCCTGGGCGCCATGGATCTCTACAACGGTCCACAAACTACCGACCTTTCAGCGGCGGTCACAGGTCTCCCGGCCTTCGGCGTCACTCTCTATGCGCGGCTGTATTCCCAGGTGAGCGGCGTGTGGATCACGACCGATTACACCTACACCGAAGCGGGGA
>JBAVMZ010000099.1:0-1663 GCA_049690595.1 Occallatibacter sp.
GCCATCGCCAGCCTGCCCGCAGCGGCCGGCGCGACCCAGTCAGCCGCAGCGCCGCTCGACCTCGGACGCCACCGCTTCGGCCTCAATTACACGCCCTCGCACAACTGGTGGTTCTCGTGGAACGACTGGAACCCCGACTTCGTCCGCCGCGACCTGGACGCCATCCACTCGCTGGGCGCGGACCACCTGCGCATCCTGCTGATCTGGCCGTTCTTTCAGCCGAATCCGGCCTGGGTGAGCACGGCGCACCTGCTGCGGCTCAACCAGTTGCTGACGCTGATGGGCGAGCGCGGGCTCGACGCGCTGGTCACGGTCTTCACCGGCCAGGTAAGCGGCTGGTATTTTCTGCCGCCCTTCAACAAGCCCGACCCGGCGATCTACACCGACCCCGATCTCTGGAAGGCCGAGGAACTGCTTGTCCGCGAACTGGCCGCCACGATGAAGCGGCATACCAATATCATTGGCTTCGACTTCGGCAACGAGATGAACACCTGCTGGCGCGCGCCGCTCATGGCCGGCGACGCCTGGATGCAGCGGATGTTTGCGCTGATGGACGAGGCGCTGCCCGGCGGCGTGCACGTCAACGGCGTCGATCACGCGCCGTGGTTCTCACCGGCCACCTTCTCGCCCCGCGCGCTTGCCGCGGCACGGTTTCCGGTGGTTCACGCGTATCCCTACTGGTCGCAGGCGCTCAAATACGGCGGCGCGATGGACCCGCCGAGCACGCGGATCCTCGCCGCCTTCGCCACGCTGGTCCGCGCGTACGCCGGCAGCGCGCAGAAGCCGGTTTGGGCCGGCGAGTTCAACACCTGCATCCAGGAGTTGAACGAAGCCCAGCAGGCCGAGTGGCTGGAGAAGGCCGTCACCGCGGGCGTCGAGGCTGGCGTCAGTTGGTTTACTTACTGGGACTCGCACGACGTGGACCGGAAGTTAGCCTTCAACCCGCTCGAATACAGTCTGGGCGTGCTGACCAACGACGGCCGCGTGAAGGAGCAGGGAAAGACCTTCAGGCGACTGGCCGAGGCGTGGCGGGGCAAGCCGGTGGCGTTCCCGAAGGGCGAGGCGCGTACGCCTCCGGCCGAACACACGCTCGACGCCACATGGAAGTGGCTGCTGGATGTGCTGGAGTGGAAGCCGAAGAGCGCGTGAGGGGAGCACGTGAAAAGGCGCGCACGCGGCGCGCCTTTTCGTTTCCGACCTAGAGTCGTCCGCCAGAAATGCAATCCACTTTAGCCGGCTTGCACTGAGCGTTTCCTCCCAGGAAACCCTCCCTCAGGGGCTAAAGCCCAGCTCATTTCAAGCTGCTTGCGGCACGGCTGAAGCCGAGCCCTTTCAAGGCCTGCCCTATCCAGAGGTCCCCGGGCTTGGGATCTCTTGCTTGCGCTTCACCCCGCCGTCAACTCCGCGTAAATCCGCTCGACCGCCTCGGCGGCGGAGTTGCGGATGGTCGCGGAGAGCTCCATCGAAAGCGACTGAAGCGGATCGATGGTGATAGCGTAGAGCACCACGTCGTGCTCGCCGCCCTGCATGTAAAAAACGTCCAGCAGATCCTTGACGCCGATGTCGTGCGCGGTCAGCGTCGGCGGGTAGTCCTTGGAAAAGCGCGGCGTGGTGCGGGTCACCGTGCCGATGGGGTTGCCGTCGGCCGCGGCGTCCACGAGGA
>JBAVMZ010000100.1:0-3792 GCA_049690595.1 Occallatibacter sp.
AGGTGGAGGTGCTCGGCCCCGCGCAACTGGCGCTCTTCGCCGACCGGCGGCGAATGGGGCCGTGGGGATTGGCCGGCGGCGCGGCTGGAGCGGCAGGCGCGGCCTGGGTGATCCCCGCCGATGGTGGTGCGCCGGTGGAGCTGCCGGGCAAGTGCAGCCGGAGGCTTGCGGCCGGCGATGCGGTGCGGATCGAGACGCCCGGGGGCGGCGGCTGGGGGAAGGCAGAGAGTGAGTAACCGCGCGAGGCGAATCCTAGCTCGGCTGGGGTAACAAGAAAGATAACAGGATGGTTACTTGCGGGGCGCCTGTTACAGAAGACGGTGACAAACAGATTCTGTCGCCGGAAAAACACTTGCACGAAACTCGCTTTGCCATCAAAGTGGAAGCACCGTAGTTTGCAGCGAATCTGCTGCGCCATCTGAGTCTTAGGAAAGCCTGGTCGATCCGATGCGGAACTCCGCTGCCGTGTGTTTTGCTCTCTTGCTCTCGTTCCTTCCTGTCGCCACCCTCGCGCAGGCCCAGTTTCAGGAACCCACTGCCGACGAACTGAAGATGACGGCCGACCCCAAGGCTCCGGGGGCGGCGGCGGTGTACCTCAACCGCGAAGAGGCCACCGACGACGCGATGCACTACCACTCGCTCTACGAGCGCATCAAGGTGCTGAGCGAGAAGGGCAAGGAGCTGGCGACGATCCGCATTCCGTATGTACGCGGAGCGGATTCGGTGACCGATATCCAGGGGCGGACAATTCACCCCGACGGAACGGTGATCCCGCTGACCGCCAAGCCCAGCGACCTGGTGGACGTGAAAACCAAGGGCTTCCAGGTGGACACCATCGTCTTCACGCTGCCCAGCGTGGAGGTGGGCAGCATCCTGGAGTACCGGCTGAAGCTGCGCTACCCGGACGGCAAGGTCTCGTCGCCAAGCTGGAATCTGCAGCAGCCGTACTACGTGCACAAGGCGCACTACTTCTTCCATCCCGAGGACACGGCGGGGCGGCAGATCACCAATGCCCGCGGCGAGACGCTGGGCAGCCTGATGTACGCCATGTACGCCGAATCGGAGGCCAAGGTGGTGCGCGACGAGCACAAGCACACCTTCACGCTCGACATCGCGGACATTCCACCGCTGCCCAAAGAGGACTGGATGCCGCCGCTGAACACGCTGAAGTGGCGGGTGGAGTTCTACTACACCCGCGAGACCACGGGCGGGGCCTTCTGGGAGGACGCCGGCAAGCGCTGGATGAAGGACACCGAGGAGTTCCTGGCGCCCACCGGGCCGATCCGCAAGGCCGCCGAAGAGATCGTTGCGCCCAGCGATACCGAGGCGCAGAAGGCGCGCAAGATCTACGAGGCGGTGATGAAGCTGAACAACACGAGCTTCACGCGGCGCAAGTCGGAGGCGGAGCGGAAGAAGGAGAAGCTGAGAGAGATCAGCAAGGCCGAGGATGTCTGGAAGCAGGGCGGCGGCTCGGACGACGATATCGCGCTGCTCTACGTTTCGCTGGCGCGTGCTGCGGGGCTCAAGGTGTGGCCGATGCAGGTGGTGGACCGCAACCGCGCGATCTTCGACAAGAGCTTTCTCTCCTCGCGCCAATTGGACGACTACCTGGCCATCCTGGTGCTGGACGGCAAGGAGGTCTTTCTCGATCCGGGACAGAAGATGTGTCCCTTCGGCGCGCTGCACTGGAAGCACGCGCTGGCCTCGGGCTTCCGGCTCTCGGACCAGGGAGTGGTCTTCGGCACCACGCCGGCGATTCCCTACAAGACCTCGAGCGTGCAGCGGATCGGTTCGCTCACCGTCGATGCCGCTGGCGCCGTGACAGGGACCGTGCGGGTGGTGATGAACGGGCCCGAGGCTCTGCACTGGCGGCAGATCACGGTGGAGAACGACGAGGACGAGGTGAAGAAGCGCTTCAACGAATCGATGCGCGGCGCGCTGCCGGAGGGCGTGCAGGCCGACTTCGATCACTTCCTGGCGCTCGACGATTACGGTGCGAACCTCATTGCCGCGGTCAAGGTGACCGGCACGCTGGGCACGGCGACCGGCAAGCGATTCTTCCTGCCCGGGCTCTTCTTCGAGTCGCGCGCACAGCATCCGTTTGTGGCCGAGGAGAAGCGCACAATTCCGGTGGACGTGCATTACCCCATCATCTCGGAGGACGATGTCACCTACACCCTGCCGGAGGGGTACACGGTGGAGAGCATGCCGCAGACGGCGCAGGTCTCGTGGCCGGGATTTGCCATGTTCAAGATCGTCTCGACGGCGACGGGAAACTCGGTGGACGTGGTGCGGACGATTGCGTGGAACTTCTCGATTCTCGATCCTAAAACCTATCCGAACCTGCACGACTTCTACCAGAAAGTGGCGACCGCCGACCAACAGCAACTGGTGCTGACCAAAGCGGCGCCGGCAAAAGGAAAGTAATCATGGCATTCCGTTATCGGAAGCTCAAACTCTTGTGCACCGCGGCTGCACTTCTGTGCTGTGCGTTGCCGGCCCGTGCGGGTTGGTTCGGCAAGTCGCCGGTGCCGGACTGGGGCATGGAGGCGTACAAGACCAAGACGCCCGACTATGCCAAGGACGCGAATGCGATCATCCTCTACGACGAATACGTGGAGACGATCGATGCGAACGGGCGCGCGGTGGAGCGGGAGCGCGAGGCCATCCGCGTGCTGAAGCCGCCGGGAAGGGGAACCAGTTGCGGCGTCAGCTTCGACGAGGACGAGAAGGTCAACTACTTCCGCGTGTGGACGATTGCCGCCGACGAGAAGCAATACCAGGCGCAGGATACCGACTTCAGCGACGTGGGCGACACCAGCGTGCCGACCATGCTCTCGACGCGCAAGCGGCGCATGGCGCATCCGCCGGCGGTGGACGTCGGCGCGGTGATCGTCTGCGACTCCGAAGAGCAGATGAAGCCGTATATGCAGGAGAAGATATGGTCCATCCAGAGCGGGATTCCGATCGTCTTTGAGGCGCTGGAACTGGACCTGCCGCCGGGACGGGCGCACGTCGATGCGTGGTATAACCACGAACCGGCGAAGCCGCAGGAGGTTGCGCCGAACCACTGGCGCTGGGAACTGAAAGACACGCCGGCGCTGACGCTGCGCGACATTCCCTCGGCGCCGGAGTGGTCTGCGCTGGCCGGGCGCATGACGGTGCAGTGGGGCGACGCGGCGGTTATGGGCAAGGAGAACCAGTGGCGGGCGCTCGGCCAGTGGGTGACGACGCTCGAGGCGGACCGGCCTGAGGCCTCACCGGCAATCACCGCCAAGACCAACGAGCTGATTGCCGGAGCGCCAGACTTCTACACAAAACTCAGTCGCATCAGCGGATGGATTCAGCGCGACATCCGCTACTTTATCGTGGAGCGCGGCATCGGCGGGCTGCGCGCCAACTACGCCCGCGACATCTTCCAGAACCGCTACGGCGACTGCAAGGACAAGGCGACGCTGCTGATCTCGATGCTGGGGGTGGCGGGGATCAAGGCATATTACGTCCCAGTGGACGACCGGCGCGGGGTGGTTTCGCCCGACGATCCGTCGCTGGTGGGCAACCACATGATCGCGGCGATTGAGCTACCCGACGGCGTGAACGACGCGCGGTTGCAGGCGGTGGTGAAGACGGCCGCGGGTAAGCGGTACCTGATCTTCGACCCAACAAACGAGCGGACGGCAGTGGGCAACCTGCCCACCTACCTGCAGGGGGGCTACGGACTGCTGGCGGCGGGCGCGGCAAGCCAGGTCATCGCGCTGCCGGTGCTGCCGCCAGAGGCGAACGGCACCGAAC
>JBAVMZ010000101.1:0-1921 GCA_049690595.1 Occallatibacter sp.
GGCTTCCAGCATTGTGGTTTGAAGCGGCGCGGTTGCGCCGGCATCGGTTTCCACAGTGAGCGCCAGTCCAGTGCCGGCGGCAGCGCTCGGGCACTGGAAGTCCACTTGAGACGGGCTGGCGTAGAGCAGCGGGGCAGGCTCGCCGTTGACGCGCACGGTGGTGCCGCCGAGTTGGCTGGAGGCGCCGGTGGGATCGGAGAGATCCTGGTCGGCGAGGCTCAGCCAGTTGCCGCTCAGCGTGGCGATGGAGCCGGGGCTGCAGGCCAGTTTGGAGGCGGGGGCAAGCACCGGTTTGCCGGAGCCGACCGCGATCTCGGATTGGGCGGAGGCGGTGAAGCCCGTGGAATTGACTGCGGAGAACACAGGTGCAAAGATGCCTGACTGGTTCGGGGCAGGAGTCCAGTTGAAGCGGCTGGAGGCGGGCTCGAAGGAGGCGCCGGCCGGGAGGTTGGAAGCGGAGATGCGAACCGGGAGGCCGGCCGGATCCTGGGCCGAAACCCGGAAGCTGATAGGCTCGCCCGATTCGACGAGCAGCGTGGTGGGCAGGCTGAGCACCGGGGCGGGGGAGGCCAGCACCGCGAGCTGAGTTTCCGCCTGATCGCCGGGGGCGCCGGCGGAGATGGCCACGACCGATTGATGAGCGGCGCTGTCGACCGTGCCGCGGAACTGGATGGATCTCTGGCCGGCCCGGGCGCTGATGGTGGCCGGCACGCGCAGGTCGCTGCTGTCGGAAGCAACGGCGAAGGTGGTCGGGCCGGAAACGCCCTGGTTGGCCAGGCGCAACTCGCAAGCGAATGAGCCACCGGCCTGCACGGCGCTCGGGACGCAGGATAGAGAGCGAGCCGGGGTGGCTGCGGAACTCTGCGCAGCCGGGGCCGGCAGGCTCATGGCTGCCTTGACGCCCTTGGGCTGGTCGATGCTGAAGGCTACGGGCGTGGGCGTGGTCGAAGGTACGGTGTTGAAGACCAGATCCACCCAGTAGTTGCTCGCATTCCAGGTGTTGGCCGGGAAGTTACCTTTGGTGTAAGTGTAGACGTCGTTGTTGCCGGCTTCGCCATCCTTCATGGCATGCAGCGGTCCGTTGTTCACACCGGAGGCGGTGAAGTACCCGCTATCGTCCGGGTAGTGGCCGGCGGGAGCCCAGTAGGAGACGACGTAGGTCGTGTTGGCGGTGACGGCAACTGGTGTGGAGAACAGCGCCTGCTGCCAGCCGGAACTCGTCTCCCCACTGAACGTTACACTGGCGAGCAGCGTGCCGCCAAAGGTCCAGAGGTGGCCGGCATGGGTACCAGTGTCCTTGGGTCCCTTGTAGAAACGAACCCCCAGGACGTAGCCCGCGTCTTTGCTGTTGAACTTCAGGCCCAGTTCGACGCCGGAGGTGTCGGGGTCCGTGACCAGGGTCGGCGTGGATGTGGGCGCCCACACGGAGCACGGGCACGTGGTGGTGGTGGTGGTGAGCGAGATCGACGCGGTCGTGGAAGACCCATTCAGGGTGGCAGTGATGACAGCGGTTTGCGCTGCGGAAATCGTGCCCGCCGTGGCTGTGAACGTAGCCGTCGTGGAGCCGGGCGAGACGGCCACCGAGGCCGGCGTCGTCAGCAGCGGGGTGTTGCTGGACAAGGTGACGCTGAGGCCACCCGTCGGGGCTGGGGCGCTGGCCGTGACAGTGCAAGTGCTGCTGGCTCCGGACGTCAGCGAAGCCGGAGCGCAGACCAGCGCGGTCACGGTCACGGGCGGCGCAAGACTGATGGAAGCGGTCTTCGAGCTGCCGTTTAAGGCTGCTGTTACGACAGCCGTTTGAGTGCTGGTGACAGTGCCGGCGGTGGCCGTGAAGGACGCCGTGGTGGCGGCAGCCGCAACCGTGACGCTGGCGGGGACAGTCAAGTTGGCGTTGTTGCTCGTCAAGGCGACCGCAGAGCCG
>JBAVMZ010000102.1:0-5197 GCA_049690595.1 Occallatibacter sp.
GGCGTCGGGTGCGCGGCGGGACGAGGCAGCGTTAAGGCACGCGCTGCGCGAACGGCTCCCGCGGCGGCTGGCGGATCACCTGGCCGAGGCGGGCGCGCCGGAGGGCTGGTCGAACCGGGCGCTCGCGGCCTGCGAGGAGCGCCTCCGCTCGTGGCGGTTCCACCCGGTGGGCACCGAGGGCTTTGAGAAGGCGGAGGTGACGGCGGGCGGCGTGGATACGGACGGCCTGAACGCGCGCACGCTGGAAGCGCGGACTGTGCCGGGCCTCTTCTTCATCGGCGAAGTGGTGGACGTGACCGGGTGGCTGGGCGGCTTCAACTTCCAGTGGGCCTGGGCATCGGCGGTGGCGGCGGGGAGGGCGGTGTAGCAGGTCGCGAGTCAGCAAGTCAGCGAGTCGGCAAGTCGGCGGGTCAGTGGGCGGGCGGGGCGCCGGGAGAGGCCGGCGGCTTGAGGACAAAGCCCTTGCGCACCAGGGAGAAGCCGCGCTGAGGTAGTTCGGCCTGGAGAAGCTGGTTGATGGGGCCGGAGAAGAGGTCGGTGGTCGCGGTGCCCATGTTGGCAACGAGGTGATGGACGACGATGGGCTTTCCGTCGAGGGTGCCCTGCTCGTCTGCGTAGGTAGCCAACACGACCGGCACGATGGAGCCAGCCCCCTTGGGAAGAATGGCCCAGAGGTCGCGGTTGTTTTGGGCGACGGCAAGCGCCAGCAGCGTCTCGAGAGCGCCGGGGTCGAAGTCGGGCAGAAAGACGGCGGCCGGGTGGGCGGCGAGGCGCGTGGTGGAGGCGCGGCCGTTGGCGGAGGTGTTGAGCAGAATCTGCACCGCGTCGGGAGCGGCGACGACATGAACCGCCGCATGGTTGACCACGGCGCTGAGTTCGACGTGGCGCAGGTGGTTGGCAGCCGAGAGGCGCTCGTCCTTCGAGAGGCTATAGTCGAGCCCCTGCATGGCGACGCGGACGAGCGAGGTAGAGTCGTAGCCGTCGGGCGTGGAGGTGAAAAGGAAGCTGGCCGTGCCAACGGCTTTGCCGTGCTGCGCGACCTCGAAGCTGGCGGATTGCGCGAGGGCGCCGGAGAGACAGAACAGGGCGCCGAGGATACACAAGCCGAGTTGAGGCAGTGCTCTCCACATGGTGTCTGGTTCATTAGACACGAAATGAGGCGGAGAGTTGCGGGGTCGGTTGTCAGTGATCGCGCGGCCGGGGGGCGTGGGTTCCCATCCTTGCGCAAAAGGCGCGCAAGGATGGGAGCCAGCCGTGGAATGAGTCGATTCGCCGCCTGATTATCCGCGGGCGATGGCGAAGCGGCGATTGACCTCGTGCCAGTTGACCACGTTCCACCAGGCGGCGAGGTAGTCGGGCCGGCGGTTCTGGTACTTGAGGTAGTAGGCGTGCTCCCAGACGTCGTTGAAGAGGACCGGGTGGAGGCCCTGCGAGAGGGGCGAGTCCTGGTTCGCGGTCGCGGTCACCTTCAGCTTGCCCTCGGCGAAGACCAGCCAGCCCCAGCCGGAGCCGAACTGCTTGGTCGCGGTCTCGTTGAAGGTCTTCTTGAAGGCCTCGAAGTCGCCGAAGTCCTTCGCGATCTGGCCGGCGATGGGGCCGGTGGGCGCGCCGCCCACGCCGTCTGAGCCCACGGGGCCCATCAGGTGCCAGAAACCGGTATGGTTGGCGTGGCCGCCGCCCTGGTTGCGAACCGCGGTGCGCACGGCTTCCGGAAGCTGGTTCAGATCGCGGACCAGGTCGTCGACGGAGCGGGCTGCCAGCTCGGCGTGGTTCACCAGGGCGGCATTCAGGTTGTTGACATAGGCCTGGTGATGCTTGTCGTGGTGGAGCTTCATGGTCTCGGTGTCGATAAAGGGCTCGAGTGCGGCGTAGTCGTAGGGAAGGGGTGCGAGTTCAAAAGCCATATGGGAATCTCCTCCATGCGGGGTTCATGGTTTGGGGTCTGCGACCTGGTGTCGACGGTAACGGGAAGCTGCGCGGGCCAGGGCGGATATCGGTAAGAGCGTCCGCCGGCAAGGCCCTCTGTTTGAAATAGATGTGCGAGGTGGAGAGAAAGGTTCGGGAAAGTCGAGATGGAGGGTGGCCGGGGCGCGAAAGTGAGGCGGCGAAGGAGCGCGGGGGCAGCCCCAGGCGCGGAGCCGGGGTGATTACAATGGAGAGTGCGCCCGCCGCAGGCTGGCCAGGGGAGATTTTCCTCTAGTAAATGGATTTACTGAGGTATACTCCCCTCAGGAAAGGACCTCGAACTCCCATGAATCCCAGCCAGACCGAAACGTCGATCGAACAACTGTCCATCAACACCCTGCGGCTGCTTGCCGTCGACGCGGTGGAGAAGGCAAAGAGCGGCCACCCCGGCGCGCCGCTGGGCTGCGCGCCCATCGCTTACCTGCTCTTCCAGAAGTTGATGAAGCACAACCCGGGCCACTCGAAGTGGGCTGACCGCGACCGCTTTGTGCTCTCGAACGGACACGCTTCGGCGCTGCTGTACGGCTCGCTCTTTCTCTCCGGATACGGCGTGACGCTCGACGACCTGAAGAGCTTCCGGCAGTGGCACTCGCGCACGCCGGGGCACCCGGAGCGCGGCGACACGGACGGCGTGGAGGTGACCACCGGGCCGCTGGGCCAGGGTCTGGCCATGGCCGTGGGCATGGCGATGGCCGAGAAGCATCTGGCCGCGGTCTACAACCGGCCGAGCTTCGATGTGGTGGATCATCACACCTACGTTCTCTGCGGGGACGGCGACCTGATGGAGGGCATCTCGCACGAGGCGGCCTCGCTGGCCGGCACGCTGGGCCTGGGTAAGCTGATCGTCTTCTACGACGACAACCTGATCTCGCTGGACGGGCCGACCGAGCTGAGCTTCACCGAGGACGTGAAGGCGCGCTTCGAGGCCTACCACTGGCAGGTGCTGCGCGTGGAGGACGGCAACGACCTTGCCGCGCTGGAAGCGGCGGTTGCGGCCGCCAGGGCGGAGACGGCGCGGCCGACGCTGATCGCGGTGCGGACGGTGATCGGCTACGGCAGCCCCAAGGCCGGCTTGAACAAGGCGCACGGCGAGCCGCTGGGTGCGCCCGACGTGGTGGCGACCAAGAAGTTCTTCGGCTTCCCGGAGGACCAGAGCTTTTACGTGCCGGATGCGGCGCTGGCGGATTGGCGGCAAGCGGCGGAGCGCGGAGCCTCGGCCGAGGCCGCGTGGAAGTCGCTCTTTGCCGGCTATGCGGCGGCGTATCCGGAGCTGGCGGCCGAGTTCGAGCGGACCCAGAAGGGCGAGCGCAAAGCCGGCTGGGAGAAGGCCGTTCCGAGCTTCGCGCCGGGCAAGGCGCAGGCGACGCGCTCGGCCGGCGGCACGGTGCTGAACGCGCTGGCCGAGGCGGTGCCGGAACTGATCGGCGGCGCGGCCGACCTGACCTCGTCGACCAAAACCATCTTCAAGCCGGGGGCGAACTTCCACGTGGACCCGGCAGGCCGGAACATCTTCTTCGGCGTGCGCGAGTTTGCCATGGCCGCCGCGGTGAACGGGATGGCAGCGCACGGCGGGCTGGTTCCGTTTGGGTCCACCTTCTTTGTCTTCTCCGACTACTGCAAGCCGGCGCTACGGCTGGCCGCGCTGATGCAGGTGCAGGCACTGTTCGTCTTCACCCACGATTCGATTGCGGTGGGCGAGGACGGACCGACCCATGAGCCGGTGGAGCAGTTGCTGGGCCTGCGGGCGATTCCGGGCATGACCGACTTCCGGCCGGCGGACGCGAACGAGACGGCGGCAGCCTGGCGACTGGCTCTCGAGCGGAAGGGACCGAGCTTCTTCGCGCTGAGCCGGCAGGACCTGCCCGTGATTGACCCGGCTGCGCACGACGTTTACGCTGGCGTCAGCAAGGGCGCGTACGTGCTGGTGGATGCGGCCGAGCCGCAGCTGGTGCTGATCGGCACCGGCGCCGAGGTTTGGCAGGCGCTGGACGCGGCAAAGCTTCTCGCCGCCGAGGGCATCCGGGCGCGCGTGGTCTCCATGCCGAGCTGGAAGCTTTTCGAGGAGCAGACAGCCGAGTACCGGGCGAGCGTGCTGCCGGCGGGGGTGCCCAAGCTTGCGGTTGAGGCAGGGGTTACGGCCGGCTGGTGGAAGTATGTCGGCTCCGAGGGCGACGTGATCGGCCTGGACCGCTTCGGCGCCTCGGCCCCAGGGGCCACCGTGCTGCGGGAGCTCGGCTTCAGCGCCGAGAATGTGGCAGCGAGGGCCAGGAAGCTGGTGGGAGCGTAACGGGGCTAGCGCGGTTAGCGGAGTTGGCGGAGTTAGCAAAAGCGCCCAAGAGGCAAGTCGGCTAACACCGCTAGCTCCGCTAACTCCGCTTAGGAGGTCGAAACGTGAAGATTGTCATTGGCGCCGATCATGCGGGGTTTCCGCTGAAGGAAGAAGTGCGCGAGCACCTGGCCAAGGCTGGGCACGACGTGGTGGACCTTGGAGCCTATAGCGGCGATCTGCCGGACGACTATCCGGATTTTGCCGAGAAGGTGGGGCTGGCAATCAAGCAGGGTGTAGCGCCGCGGGGCATCGTTATCTGCGGCTCGGGTGTCGGCGTCTGCATCGCGGCGAACAAGATCCCAGGCATCCGCGCCGGCATGTGTCACGACACCTACTCGGCGCACCAGGGCGTGGAGCACGACGACATGAACGTTCTGGTGATGGGCGCGCGCATCATCGGGCCGGCCCTGGCCTTCGAGGTTGTGGATGCATTCTTGCATGCGCAGTTTTGCGCCACCGAGGAGCGCTTTGCGCGGCGATTCAACAAGGTGAAGGCCATCGAAGCCCGGTACATGCGCGAGGACGGCGAGGCATAGCTTCTGGGAGGACTGCAGCCGCATGGAAAGGCGCTCGCGGGGTCCATTCCAGGAACCATGATGATTGGCAGGGGACGAGGATGGGCTCCTTCGACGTAATCCTCTTCGATGTGGGAGGCGTCCTGCTGACCAACGGCTGGGACCGGGGCGAGCGGACGCGCGTCGTGGAGCGCTTCGGGCTGGACCCGGCTGCCTTCGAGGAGCGGCACGCGCGGGTCTACGATCCCTGGGAACGCGGCGCGATTTCTGCACACGAGTACATGGAGGCGACGGTCTTCAACCAGCCGCGCGGCTTCTTTCCCGACCAGTTCTTTGCCGCCATCTGCGCGCAATCGCGCGTGCTGGCCGGCGGAGCGCTGCCGGTGCT
>JBAVMZ010000103.1:0-5795 GCA_049690595.1 Occallatibacter sp.
CGTAGGCGCAGTGTTGGTTAGCCCCGCGCTTCAGCGTGGGGTGAGCGTCACCAACCACGGTTCGGGAGTCCCGTAGGGACGGCGCCGGGTGCCCCAGCTCCCCCGGCCTCATCGGGGACATGGGAAACCACGAACTCAACCTGCGAAATCAAATGGTCTCAGCCCTTACCGCGCGCCCTTCAGTTGAACTGATGGAACCATGCCACTCCGGCTCCGACCAGAGCCGCGCGCTCGAAGAGTGTGGAAATGCGCAGATGGAAGCCGAGCCCCTCCAGTTCCTTCTCCGCGTCGGGGAGAAAGAGCTGCGGAGAGTGACAGATGCCTCCGCCCAGCACGACTACGTCCGGCGCGAACTCGGTCAGGGTCTGGCGCATGGCCAGGCCCAGCTGCCTGCCGAACTCGGAAAAGGAGTCGCGGGCAGCCTCGTCCGCCGCGGCGCCACGCGCCAGCTCGGCCACCTCGCGCACCTGGCCGGTGCGCAACTCGTAGGCCTTGCGAATCGAGCGCGAGGAGACGGCATCCTCGACGATGCCGACGGCAAAGGGCAGGTTCCATATCTCTCCGCCCGGCGCAACGCCGGGCCCGGAGGTGACGATGCGGCCGCCCACGGCGAAGGCCGAGCCGATGCCCGTGCCCAGCGTGATGCCGACGGCTCGACCGGCGCCGCGCGCCGCTCCAGCGCCGATCTCGCCCAGCAGGAAGGCCTGGGCGTCGTTCAGGAAACGGATGCGCGCGGGCTCCCAGCCGAAATGCGCGGCCAGGGCGGCGCGCAGGTCGAAGCCGTAGAGATAGGGGAGCTTGTGACGCATGTGGCTGATGCCGGCGGAGAAATCGAAGGGGCCGGGAAAGGCCAGTTCCGCGCCGGCCACCTCGGCCGCGCCGCCGGCGGCCTCCGCGCCAAGGGTGTGCAGCAGGAGGGTGAAGGCTTCGGGAGTTTGTTCGGCGGGATGGGGCGCGCTGGCTACGGCGCCCAGCCGGTAATCGCCGGGAAAGCACAGGGCAGCGGCGATGTGACTGCCCCCAACGTCGTAGGCGAGCACCGGGCACGGATTGGCGGAAGCCATCGCTGCACCTCGCGGGATGAGAACGATCTCATTTGTAGCACACGATCTCAAGAAATGGAAATCGCACGGAGACAACCGGTCCTGGTATGGGTGATTCGAGCGGTTTGCAGATCACGGGGAGCTGGTTGAGCGATCGTCATTCATTTGAAGTGATATCCATATCATCCTGCTGCCAGAGAATCCGGCCTCCGTGGGCGCGGGCGGGAACGGCAGCCGAGGTTCAATCTCACGCCGGGGGAGTTGGTGAGCAAGTCACCTCCCCCGGCAGAGATCTCTCCGCGGCTTTTTTTAGTCGGCCCAGCGCCGGGATGCGGTTCAACCCTCCGCATCGCCGGTCTCGAGCGCTGCGATGTAATCCACCACCGCCTCGCTCCAGCCGTCGATGTGCGTCCACTCGCCGTAGCCGACGCCGTTTCGGTTCGAGGCCACGTTGATCACGTAGCCCTTGCCGCGCGGCGCCGAGACCTGGTCGTGCGACTGCTCGTCGGTGATCACCACCAGCCGGTCGAAGCCCTTGCGGCACTCGGCCTCGACCTGGCCGAGCGAGCGGCCCAGGTAGGTTCCGCCGTGGGGCTGGCTGCGCTCCATGGCATCGCGCAGCGCCATTCCGCGCCGCGAAGGCACCAGCACCGCCCGCTCCGAGAAGGTGAAGACCGTCACCTGCTCGGCGATCTCGCGCAGCAGGATCGCCAGCCCGTAGGCCGCGTCCGTCCGGCGCATCTCCGAGCGGCCTGAGAGCGGCGACTCCATCGAGCCCGAGACGTCGACCAGCAGCACGGTGTGGCCGGCCAGCCGGGCCGAGCGCCCCTCGAGCGAGCGGAACATCGCCGTCTCCAGCGCCTCCTCCCACTTGGGAGCCACCCGCGCCGCCGCCAGGAAGCGGAAGGGCAGGACCCGCTCCGTCTTCACCGCGGCCAGCGCCGAGCGCACCAGCTCCTCGTCGACCTGCGCCTGCTCGAGGTTGCGCAGGTTGCGCAGGAGAGCCAGCGCGCCCAGCTTGTGCTCGGCCAAGAGCCGCTCCCAGGCCGCGCGCTTTGCCGCCTCGCGGGCTTCGGCCGTCTCGCCGTGCCCGGCCGCCGAGAGCGCCACCTCCCAGGTGTCCGGCGTGGCCAACTGGTTCTCAGCCAGCCGCTTCCAGAGGGCAGCCTGGGCCGCGTCCACCGGCCGGGCGTGCGAGAGGAAGAGAGCGTCCCTGAGCCGCACCACGCCGGCCCGGTCGTACTTGGCCAACTGGTACTCGTCGAACTTGGCGAAGGCCGCGGCGAGCCCCTTCTTGACCTGCGCCGAGAGCGGCTGCTTGCCCCCGGCCCAGTAGATGGCCACGAACTCGCTCAGCTCGTCGGCGCGCTGGATGACGCGCTCGAGCGTCTCGGCCACCAGTCCGCGGTGCGTCACGTGCCGCGCCATTTCGCGCACCAGCAACAGCGGCGCGTGGCGAAGCTTCATCCGCTCGCGGGCCTCGACAGCCAGCGCGGCCACCTTTTCCGCGGCCACCTGGGGCACGAGCTCATGGATGCGGCCGGCGATCTGCACGCCGTCCTCATAGAACTCGCCCTCCCACAACATGCAGCTCAGCACGCTGCGCCGGAGCGCCTGCTCGGGGGTGATGACCGCGGCCGGCGCACCCTCGTGGGTCAGGGGTCCGGCCTTGCGCAGAAACTTGAATCGGTTCAGGCGCATGGCGCGCCTCCTTTCGAGAGAGAGACTGTCTGCCGGGGTAAAGTCGAGTGCGGACAGCTACCAAGATACTCCCCTGGCGGCAGGATTCGAACCTGCGTGACCGGATGTAACCGAGCTCTGCGCCACCGGCAGACAGGGTTGTGCGGTTGCGGTTGAAGGCCCGCGCCGGGAACTCCCAGTCGAGTTCCCGCGCGCGGACCCAGGAAAGACGCCTACCGGGGAAAAGTCGGAGGCGGAAGGTAATGCTCTGAGCTACGCCTGGCACGAAGGCCTGGCGGCAGGATTCGAACCTGCGACCCAGCCGGAACGGCTGTGCTCTACCGAAGTATCCGCATCCTGCGCCACCGGCAGGTTGGTTGATTGTCAGGCCCCGGACGCGACCGCCTCGTCCTCTTCCTCGTCACCGGGAAGCACCGCCGGCGCGATTCCGCCGAAGCCCCTGGTGCGCGCCGAAACCCGCACCGGTTTGAGCTCGATGGCCAGCTTCTCCATCTGGCTCCAGTCCGGCTTGTACTTGTCGGCGAACTCGGTGCAGTCGAGTACCTGGAACGGCACCACCAGGTTCGGGCTGGCGTTGGTGCAGAGCACCAGCAGGTCCGATTCGCGGTAGCCGGTCACGATCTGTCCCCAGTTGCAGCTCCGGCAGAGGTGCGCGTTGCCCACCGGCGTGCCGTTCTTCACATTCACCTTGACCATGACGTCTGTCTTCTATCCGGGCGTGCCGGAGGTTGAGTGGCCGGGGAACAAGTGGCTACGGCCTTTTTGCGGCGCTCTGACCACAGAGCTTCCGGGACGCGCCCCGGTGCGGGAATCGAACCCGCTCCTCCGGCTTATCAGGCGAAGGAACCGTAACCTGCGCCACCGGCCAGGGTGGTTTGCGGGCGCGCCCATGCGGCAGCGCCCAGGAAAAGGTTGAAGGCCGGGGAACAACCGGTGGCGGAGTTCCGATGCTCTACCTCTGAGCTACCCAGCCTTGCGGCCAGGGCGGGGCTCGAACCCGCGTCCGTCGGCTTAAAGAAGTATCCGCTGCCTACGCCACCGGCCATGGTGGCTGCGCCAACAGGCTTGATGAAAGTCCAATTCGTTGAAAAGCACCCCTCAGGGGCTAAAGCCCACCGTTTCTTGTCGGGCGTCTTGCGGCACGACTGAAGTCGTGCCCTGACACATCCTTTCGTGCCATGTGCCGGGTTTTCGCAGCCATTCAAGCCCGGCCGATTCTTCTCAGCGTCTTGCGGCACCCTTCACCTGCGCCCAGGGCAGGCTAAAAGTCGTGCTCTTTCAAAACCCGACTTTCGCCGCGGGTTGCTAGCCCGGAATTGCGCCGGGGAACAAACGAAGAGAGCTGGAACGGAGTCTCCGCCCGGCGGGGCCTTTTGCTTCGGGACTACGCCCCCGCTCCGCCGAGTAAGTGCTCCGGCAGGGTTCCCGACCCTGCGCTTCGTTGAGGGAAGTAACTCTCCTCTTTCACCACCGGCACATGTCAATGAGTTATCCGGTCCGGAGACAAAGCTCTCCCGTGGTCCGGCGCGCGAGTTATCGCTCCGGCGGCAAAGAGACACTTATCTCCAGGCGAACTCCACCCGAGGGAACAAACGAAGACAGGAGCTTGTTCGATCCACAGTCGATGAACCTGTCAACTACGCCACTCGGGAAAAGCCAATGTTCATACTGGATGCGCAGGAGGAGGACACCAGCGGGTTACCGGTAATTGGAAAACCACGCCCGGCGTCCGGCGCAGCTCTTATCGAGCGGCTCCAGACTACGCATCGAGATTTGCGTTGTGTGCTTCATCGGGCGTTCTCCTACGCAGACTGTACTGTGCCATAACTCAAGGAAGAAATGCAAGTGCTTTGCAAACTATTTTTCGAAATATCTTTCCTGAGGGAGCGGGGCAAGAGTCGAATTCGTTGAAGACCATCCCTCAGGGGCTAAAGCCCGAATGATTCTGTTGGCATTTGCGGCACGACTGAAGTCGTGCCCTTTCAAAACCCGACTTTCACCACGGGCTTCTAAGTCATCCCTCACGGCTGAAATCTTCTCCGCGCCGCACCCTGGCCGCCATCGTTTACGCTGGGTGGAGAAGCAGCCCGCGCCGTTCAACGGCGCGACGTGGAGGTTCTGCGATGACTTGGATGTTGCTCCTGATCGGGCTGGTGGTGGGCCTGTTCTCCGGCGTGGTAGGCATCGGCGGCGGCATTCTCTTTGTGCCCGCGCTGATCTGGCTCACCGGCATGAATCAGCACAAGGCTCAAGGCACTTCCATCGGCGCGCTGCTGGCGCCGGTCGGCATCTTCGCCTTCCTTGAGTACTACCACCACGGCAATGCCGACCTGCGGACCGCCGCGCTGCTGGCCGTGGGCTTCCTTGTCGGCGGCTACCTGGGTGCGGTCGGCGCGCAGCACATTCCCGACCTTTGGCTCCGCCGCATCTTCGCGGTGACGCTGATCGCAGTCGGCTCGCACCTGCTCTTCACCCGGTGAGGCCCCGGTTCAGATCGATTGCACCGGAATCAGAGTCAGGTCGTCCACCAGGACGACCTCCCGCTGCACGAACGGCTCGCCATACTTGACTCCGGCCAGCAGCCCGTAGTGGCGCGCTTCGGCCAGCGTGCGCTCGCGAATCTCCTCCTCCGGGACGAAGAGCCCGCTGCCCGCCGCCTGATTGGCATACTGCGAGCGGTAGGCCATCAAGGCCGCCAGCCGCTGCTCCACGAACGGCGTAATGTCCACCACGAAGCTCGGGCGCACATCCGCGTAGAGGCTGGCGTAGACAATCTTGAAGGGCCGGAAGGGCTCGTGACCGGTCTCGAACTTCCGGATCCCGGCCAGAAAGCAGGCATCGTAGCCCAGCGTCCCCGTGGTGGCGTGGTCCGGATGCCGTGCCTGCCAGTAGGGCAGAATCACCACCCGCGGCCGGAGCGCGCGCACCACACCGGCAATCCGGATGCGGTTCTCGAATGTGTTCTCGACCGCGCCGTCCGGCAGGTCGAGCGCCTGGCGCCAGCCGACGCCCAGGATGCGGGCGGCCTCATCGGCCTCGGCGGCGCGCTCT
>JBAVMZ010000104.1:0-3864 GCA_049690595.1 Occallatibacter sp.
GCCCTCGACGCCGCGCTCACCCAGGCTCTCGACGCGGACTTGCTCGTGATTTCGGGCGGAGTCTCGGCGGGCAAGTTCGACCTGGTCGAGCCGGCGCTGGCCCGGCGCGGCGCGCGCTTCCACTTTACCGGCGTCCGCATTCAGCCCGGCAAGCCTACGGTCTTCGGCGAGCTGCCGCGCTCCGCAGGCCGCCCGCTGGCCTTCTTCGGCCTGCCCGGCAACCCGGTTTCGACCGCCGCCACCTTCCTGCTTTTTGCCGCGCCGGTTCTGGCCGCCCTTGCCGGCAGCCGCGCCGTCCGTCCCCGCTTTGCCCTGGCCCGTCTGGCCCCGCCGGTGGAGCGCCACGCCAAGGGCGGCCTCACCCGCTTCCTGCCCGCGCACTGCGACTTCGGGACGGCGACGGGCGAGCCGCCCAAAGCGGCCTTTGTTCCCTGGCAGGGCTCGGGCGACCTGACGGCCCTGGCCCGCGCCAACTGCTTCCTGGTCGTCCCGGAAGACGCCGGCGATCTCAAGCCCGGCACGCTGGTCCGCATCCTGCTCCCCTGAGGACTCTCTATGACCGCTCCCTCCCGCCTCTCGCACTTCGACGACGCCGGCCAGGCCTCAATGGTCGACGTCAGCGCCAAGCAACCCACGCGCCGCACGGCCACGGCTTCGGCCTTCGTCGAGCTCTCCGCCGAGGTGCTGGCCGCGCTGCCCGCCAACCCCAAGGGCAACCCGCTCGAAGTGGCGCGCTTTGCCGGCATCCAGGCCGCCAAGCAGACCGCCGGCCTGATCCCCATGTGCCACCCTTTGCCGCTCACCCACGTGGATGTGCAGACCGAGGTTGTCGAAGGCGGCGTGCGCATCCAGGCCACGGCCGCCACCACCGGCCCCACCGGCGTCGAGATGGAGGCGCTCACCGCGGCCGCCGTCGCCGCGCTCACCGTCTACGACATGACCAAGGCCCTCGACAAGGGCATCGTCATCCGCAACATTCAGCTCGAAGCGAAGACTGGCGGCAAGAGCGGGGAGTTCCGGCGCACCGGGAGATGAGGGGACTCGCCGAGGCGCCAATTCAAACTACGGTCGCTGGACTTACCGTATCAAAAATGATACGGTAAAGAGTGACCGCGGAACCAAAACGCCTTCCCGCCTACTTTTACCGCTCCGACTCGGGACGCGAACCGGTCCGCGAATGGCTCAAGGAACTTGCAGCCGAGGATCGCAGGGTCATCGGAGAAGACATCAAGGACGTTGAGTTCTCCTGGCCAATCGGGCTGCCTCTGGTTCGTCCGCTTGGGAAGGAATTGTGGGAAGTGCGCAGCGCTCTGCCGCACGGCCGCATTGCGCGAGTCATCTTCTGCATTGCGCGCGAACGCATGGTCCTTTTGCACGGCTTCCTCAAGAAGACCCAGAAGACCCCGCAACACGAAATCGAACTGGCGCTGAAACGCAAAAGGGAGGGCACGTGAAGGAAAAGAACATTGGATCCTCCTTCGATGACTGGCTTCGCGAGGAGGGCCTTTACGAAGCAGTCTCGGCCACGGCCCTGAAGCGGGTGCTCGCGCGTCAAGTGGCGGAGGCGATGCAGGAGAAGCAGTACTCCAAGGCGGAGATGGCTCGGCGGATGCGTACCAGCCGCGCGGCGCTCGATCGTCTGCTCGACCCCGATTACGACGCAGTCACCTTGACCACGCTGCGGAAGGCGGCTCACGCACTCGGCCGGGAGATTCGCCTGGAGCTGGTATAGGGCGGCAGACCGCTTTCCGCCTGGCACGCGAATGGACTACGATTCTCCTGCCGCGTGAAGGAGGACTCATGCCGCGCTCTCTCGTTGCTTTGCTTTGCCTGTCACTGGCCGCTTCTGCCGCCGCCGCGCAGACGGTCGCCGTTTACCAGACCACCCCCGACCTGCTCGAAGCCCTCTCGCCGCGCGAGAATCTGCACTTTGCCGCCAAGTCGAACCTGGCCGCGACCGTCCCGCTGATCACCGTGGACGACGCCCAGAAGTTTCAGGAGATCGACGGCTTCGGCGCCTCGCTGACCGACTCCGCGGCCTGGCTCTTCGCCAAGAAGCTCACGCCGGCCCAGACCGACGCGGCCTTCCGCTCGCTCTTCAGCCGCAAGGAGGGCATCGCCCTCAGCGTGCTGCGCCAGCCGATCGGCTCGTCTGACCTGGCCGCCACCTTCTACTCGCTCGACGACCTCTGCCAGCAGACCACGAAGGCCTGCACCACGCCCGCCGGCCAGGCCGACCCCAGGCTCGACCACTTCTCGCTCGCCCACGACCAGGAGTACATCCTGCCGCAGTTGAAGCAGGCGCTTGCGCTCAATCCCGGCCTGCACGTGATGCTTACCCCGTGGAGCCCACCCGGCTGGATGAAGAGCTCCGGCACCATGCTGGGCAGCTCGCCCGACGAGAAGCACCCGTCGAGCCTGAAACCCGAGTTTTACCCCGCCTTCGCCGCTTACCTGGTGAAGACCATCCAGGGCTACCAGGCGGCCGGCGTGCCCATCTGGGGGCTGAGCGTCGAGAATGAGCCGCTCTACGCGCCGCCGACCTACAGCGGCATGCAGATGCTGGCCGCCGAGCAGGCCGAGTTCTTCGGCAATCACCTGGGCCCGGCCCTGGCCGCAGCCAATCTGCACCCCAAGGTGATGGCCTACGACCACAACTGGGACCGTCCGGATTACCCGGAGGTCGTGCTCAAGGACGCGAAGGCCGCGGCCGTGGCCGCCGGAACCGCCTGGCACCACTACGGCGGCGACCCGGCGGTGATGACGAAGAACCACGAGGAGTTTCCCGGCAAGGATCAGTGGGTGACCGAGTCCAGCGGAGGCACATGGCAGAAGGGCTACCACGAGAAGGGCAACGTGCTCGCCGAGGAGGCCGCCGAGCTGATCGCGGTCACGCGCAACTGGTCCCGGGCTTACGTGCTCTGGGCGCTGGCCACCGACGAGAAGCACGGCCCGTTCGTGGGCGGCTGCGATACCTGCCGCGGGCTGGTGACCGTGGATCTGAGCGATCCGGCCAGGGCGCAGGTGAAGAAGGAGCTGGATTACTACGTGCTGGGCCACGCCAGCAAGTTCCTGCTGCCGGGCGCCGTACGCATCGCCTCGGACGAGCCGGCGGGAACGGAGCTGAAGGACGTGGCCTTCCGCAATCCCAACGGGACCCTCGTGCTCTACCTGCTGAACCCGGGAGCGCAGAGCCAACTGGTGCGCGTGGGCTTCCACGGAAAGACGGCGGCCACCACCCTGCCAGCCGGCTCGCTGGCCACGCTCGTCTGGAAACCGTAGAGACTTGGCCGTAAATACGTAGCGCCGACCTCCTGGTCGGCTGTCCTGTGGGCCTCCCGGCCCGCAGGCATGGCCCCGGGCGGCGAGGACGCCGCCCGCACCGCCGGTCTGGAGACCAGCGCTACTCGACGCCTGGTTCGCGGATAAGCACTTAGATGTTCACTTCGGCTGAGCGGGCGACGGGCCGTGGTGCCCTTCCTTGGGGACCACGAACGGCTGCGGTCCCAGGTGACCGCGGTGGCAGGTGCCGCAGGTGACCGGCGCGCCCGAGGAGTCGATCTTGGCGATGTAGTTGCGGTTGATCTCCTCCATCATCTGGAACATCTTCCGCGCGGTCGCCTTCTCGGGCTTGGAGTCATCCGCGAAGTTCAGGCCGGGCCGGCCATCCGGCCGCGGGTGCGCCGGGTCGGCGGTGTGGCAGGTGTCGCAGTGGACGCCAAGCGACGCCGCCCAGCCGTCCATGATCTCGTCGAGCTGGTCGCCGGTGAGGGTCTTGGGCAGCACCTGAAGGTTCGTGGGGTCGGGGTGGCGGTGGGGCTGGCCCGGCGCCGGACCGGCGGGCGGCTGGGCCGGGGGCTGCTG
>JBAVMZ010000105.1:0-2668 GCA_049690595.1 Occallatibacter sp.
GCCCTGGCCTGCCCGCGCCAATCCGCCGCAACCACTCCAGCCGCAGGTCGAAGCCGGCGTGTTCAAACCCTTTGTGCGGGAAAACGCGCGGCAGCACCAGCAGGACTTCGTCCGCAAAATGGAGGGCGGCCTCCGCGAGCGCCAGATGTGCGAGGGTAGGCGGATTCCAGGCTGCGGGCAGCATCGCAACCCGGCTGGCATCACGCGCTCCCCGGTGCACAAGATCCATGCCATGATCGTAGCGGGACTAGCGTCGCTTCGGCGAGGATCTGCCTCGTAGTTTCCGTGCAGGCGCCAGCGACCCGCCAGGCACCGGTACGCCGGTCAGCGCCGCGACTCTGTGTTGAAGGAAGAAGGAGAGGAACTCGGCTGGCGATGGCAACCGCCATGCATCCGGATGCATCATTAGGCTAGAGTCAAGACTAAGCAATGTTTACCTGGATCTGCCCCCAATGCGGCCGTGAAGTGCCGCCATCGTATTCGGAATGCCCCAACTGCGCGGAGAACCGCCAACGCGCGGCGCAAGGCCTCCCGCCCGTCGGATCGGAACCTGTCGCGCCGCAGCAACCAGCGCATCCGCCCTATACCCAGCAAGGCTACCCGCCAACCGGTCCTTATCAACAGCAGGCGCCTTACCCGCCACAGCAACAGCAGCCGCCCCAGCCGCAACCACAGCCCCAATACGCTCCACCTCCACCGCCGCAGTGGCAGACGGCCCCTGTGCCGCCTCAGCCGTCGTATACCTTGCCGGACACGCCCCAGGGCAGGGGCCTGCCGGCATGGCTGGTGACGATCCTGGTCGCGGTCGTTGCTATCGGCGTCATCTTTGGCATCGTGAGGCTTCTGGGCAGCAAGGGCAGTACAGGCTCCGAGGCGACGACAGCCCAGCAGCAATCGGCGGCCGCGAGCGATACTTCAAACCCGTACGCGAAGGTTTTGGAGATCACTGGCGTTCGAATCGTCGAGGACGCGAAGCAGCATGCCAACGCCCAGTTCCTGGTTGTGAACCACTCTCCGGCGGACCTGCCCGATCTCGAACTGGAAGTTGCCCTGACAACGACCACGGCCAAGGCCGGAGACGAGCCGCTGGCCGTGATGACGGTGAAGACCGGTCCCATCCCGGCGAACGGCTCCAAGGACGTTTCCGCGGCTTTGAATACGAAGCTCCGCGCCTATGAGCTGCCCGACTGGCAATTCCTGCGGGCGTCGTTCTCGATGAAGGCGCCACACTAGGCTGGGCCAACCATGAAAGAACGCAAGCCGCGCACGGCCAGCGGTCCGTCCAAGCCAAAGACCGCGGCGGAGCGCAAGCAACGCCTCGCCGCGATCCTGGAGGCGCTGGATCGACGGTACGCGCATGTGACGTGCGCCCTGCGCCACCGCAATGCCTGGGAACTCCTGGTGGCCACGATTCTGTCTGCGCAGTGCACGGACGAACGCGTCAACAAGGTCACGCCGGGCCTGTTCGCGAAGTACCCCACGATGGAGGATTTCGCGGCGGTCAGCGTCGAGGAACTTGCAGCGGATATCCATTCCACCGGCTTCTTCAACAACAAGGCGAAAAGCATCGTTGGAGCGGCGAGGAAGATCCTCGGCGAGTTCGGCGGGGAGATCCCGCACGATATCGACCGGTTGCTGACCGTGCCGGGCGCGGCGCGGAAGACGGCGAACGTCGTGCTCGGAACAGCCTTCGGGATCCCGAGCGGCGTGGTTGTCGATACGCACGTCGCGCGCATCGCGCAGCGTCTGGACCTGACGAAGGACGACGCTCCGGTCAAGATCGAACAGGACCTGATGAAGCAGGTTCCGCGCGAGCATTGGATTCAGTTTTCCCACCAGGTGATCCACTTCGGCCGCGAGCTATGCGTGGCGCGCAAGCCCAAGTGCGGCGAATGCCCAATCGAAAGCCTGTGCTATACGAAGGACAAGTCGCTCGTCTAGGCTGAAAGGGAATGGCTCAGTATTATCTCGGCGTGGATGGCGGGCAGTCGAGCACTACGGCGCTCATCGGCGATGAGAGCGGACGGGTGCTCGGCTTCGGCCGGGGCGGTCCATGCAACCACGTCTCGGCGGCAGAAGCTCGCGCGAAGTTCACTTCAGCCGTTGGGGGATGTGTGGCGCAGGCTCGCCAGGCGGCGGGTCTCGGCGAAGACGTGCAGTACGAGACCGCGTGCTATGGCTTCTCGGGCGGGCCCGCCGACAAAGACGCCCTGGTGGCGGAGATGTTCCGCGCGGGCAAGCGTCTGGTCACCCACGACGCGTACATTGCGCTGTGCGGAGCGCACGCCGGAGCGCCGGGCATCATCACGATCGCGGGAACCGGATCGATCAGCTTCGGCCGGGGCGCGGAGGGCCACCTGATGCGGGCCGGAGGGTGGGGCTACGTCTTCGGCGACGAGGGTGGCGGCTTCGACCTCACGCGGCAAGCCCTCCGCGCGGCGCTGCGTGCCGACGAGGGATGGGGACCGAAAACGTTGCTGCGCGACGCGCTGATCAAGGCAACCGGCGCGCAGGACGCCAACGACCTGATGCACCGGTTCTATGGCGGCAAGCTCACGCGGCCGCAGATGGCGGCGCTATCGCGCCTGGTGGATAAGGCCGCGCTGGCGGGAGACGCCGTGGCCGACGGGATCCTCAGCGAAGCGGCGCAACAACTCGCCGGGATCAC
>JBAVMZ010000106.1:0-2451 GCA_049690595.1 Occallatibacter sp.
GCCCAGTCTTTGCGCGTGCGCTGTTCGGTGATCGCGACGTGGCGGCGACCCGTCAACGGTTCCACTTCCAGAAAGATTTCCGCCACGCCATTGCGCACGTACTCGTGGTCGATGATTTGACTGCGCCCCGGAGCCGCCGCAAGCGGTGCGTGAACCTCGCCCACCAACTGCTTGTTGGATTCGTCCATGCAAACCAGCGGAAATAGCGGGTCGTAGGGCGCATGATAAACATCCAGCACATCTTCCATGCACACCACAAAGGCGGCGCTGCCATCGGGCGGGATCTTCCAGTATTTGCTCAAGTGAGGCTTAAGTTCGTTTTTTTTAGAGCACGGTGGACGCTCATCGTGGAAACTTTCGGCGCAATCTTCAGTTCCACGACCTTCTCGGCCAGCAAACGCACCGTCCATCGGGCTCGGCCGTCTGGCGCGGGCGAGCACGCAAGGGCCGTCAACCGGGCGTCAAAGGCGCCGTCGAAGTCAATCTTGGGTGGTTTGGCGCGGGGTTTGCGCTGCAACGCGGCTTCGATCCCCTCTTCCACGAAGCGCTCTTTGAGATGTTCGATCGTGCGTGGAGTGACGCCCAATGCTTCGGCCACGTCGGCTACCTTCCACGGACTGCCGTGCGGTCCGGCATCGCACAGCAGCAATGCGCGGGCATGGATAAACGTGTGTGCCGCTGTCTTGCCGCAGCGCGTCAGCCCTTCCAGACGGCTGCGTTCCTCTGCACTGAGTGTCACTCGATAACGGGGCGTCATGTCCCCATCATTTACCAAGAAATACCGCACGTCAAGATGCGAAAGAGATTATGTTACGTTGTACTAGGTGCAGCTCGCCGTTCGACCGAGGCGCTGCATGGAAAACCCCCAGGTTCGCTTTCTCCCGCTGGCCGCCAAGGCTGCCGTCTGTCACACCCTCACCTATTTCCTGATGGGCATCCTCGCCTTCAACCTGCTGCACTATGCGGAGCTGATGGCCAATCCAGCCAATGGCATGAGGCCGGCCACCGATCCGCTCATCCTGGCCGGACCGCTCTTTCAGCCCTTGCGCGGTGTCCTCTTTGCGCTGGTCTTCTTTCCGTTGCGCTCGCTGCTCTTCGGACGCAGGCACGGCTGGCTGCTGATGAGCTGGATTCTCATCGCCATCGGCATTCTCGGCACCTTTGCCGCGGCTCCGGGGTCGATCGAGGGCGCGATCTACACCACCACTCCGCTCTGGTTGCAGATGCGCGGCTGGCTCGAAGTCGTTCCGCAGGCGATTCTGCTCTCGGCGCTGCTCTGTTACTGGGTCGACCGTCCTGAGAAGAAGTGGCTTACCTGGACGCTGAGCATCGCTTTCGTGCTCGTGATGGCGATGTCGGTCCTCGGCCTGCTCTTGCCGCGCAGGTAGACGCGGCCTTTGGCTCAGCCGGCCGTCTCTTCGCCGGCCGGCGAGTCCACAATGTGGCCCATCTTTTCCTGCTTGGTGCGCACGTAGTCGGCAAAGGTGTCGAGCGGCTCGACCTCGGCGGAGACGCGCTCCACCACCTCGATGCCCGCGGACTCCAGCGCGGCCACCTTCTCCGGGTTGTTCGTGATCAGCCGCACCTTGTGGACGCCCAGCAGCTTCAGCACCGCGCCGGGCAGTTCGTACTCGCGGCAGTCGGCGGCAAAGCCCAGCTCCACGTTCGCTTCCACCGTGTCCAGCCCCTGGTCCTGCAACTCGTAGGCCCGCAGCTTGGCCATCAGCCCGATGCCCCGGCCCTCCTGCTGCTCGTAGAGCAGGATGCCGGCGCCGGCCGCGGCAATGGTCCGCAACGCCAGCTCCAGTTGCAGCCGGCAGTCGCAGCGCAGCGAGCCAAAGACGTCGCCGGTCAGGCACTGCGAGTGGATGCGCACCACCGGCGGCGCGGAGTGGATGTCGCCCATGACCAGCGCCACCAGCCCTTCCACCTCGCCTGGCTGCGGCGCGCAGCCGTCGCCGGAGCGCGGGCTCAAGGCCGTGCCCTCAAACCCAAGAATGCGGAAGGCGCCCCAGCGCGTGGGGAAATCGGCCTCGGCCACCTTCTTCACGCTCTCGATTCCCATGCTTCCATTTTACTTGCCCTGCCGTGCTTCGCGATCTCACGGACCGCTCAGCACGTCCCTTGACATGCTCCGCCCCGGTCGCGAACCCTGTGAGGCATGACCTCCGGCGAAACCTCTACCCCGCGGATCGCGCCCGTCGTCAGCGCTGGGGACCTTGACCAGGTCCGCGCCCTCTTTCAGGAATACTGGGACTCCTTCGGCTTCACCCCCTGCTTCCAGGACTTCGGCGCCGAACTGGCCGGGCTGCCCGGCCGCTATGCGCCCCCGGAAGGCCGTCTCGCTCTCGCCTGGATCGGCCCGGACCCTGCCGGCTGTGTCGCCCTGCGCCGCCTGAGCACCCGCAGTGCGGAAGCCAAACGCCTCTTCGTGCGCCCGGCTTTTCGCGG
>JBAVMZ010000107.1:0-1519 GCA_049690595.1 Occallatibacter sp.
GTGCGGGACTTCGGGCCGGGGAATGCCAGCGAACACCTGGAGCGGATCTTCGAGCGCTTCTACCGCATCGACAAGGCGCGCTCGCGGGAGTCGGGCGGGACGGGGCTGGGGCTGGCGATCGTCAAGCATCTGGTGGCTGCGCACGGCGGGCGGGTGTGGGCCGAGAGCGAACTGGGGCAGGGCGCGGCCTTCCACTTCACCCTGCCGCTGGCAGCCGCCGGCGAAGGGCGCGGACAAACCCACTGAAGCAGTGGGTTTCGGGCTCACCGGGTCAAGCATCTTCCCGGCCAAGTGCGCCAATTCAAACCGTTGTAACAATTGCCGTAGACAATGGGGTGGGCAGCTTTTACCCAAAGGAGTTTGTGTGAAGAAGACTTTGTTGGCTGCAGTTATGCTTGTTCTCGCACTGGGCGCCGCTCAGGCGCAGAAACTGACCGGGGCGGGCGCGACGTTCCCGTATCCCATTTACTCGAAGTGGTTTTCCGAGTACTCGGCCGCCCATCCGGGCGTCGAGATCAACTACCAGTCGATCGGCTCGGGCGGCGGCATCCGCCAGGTCACGGCCGGGCTGGTGGATTTCGGCGCCACCGACGGCCCCGCGACCGACGAGCAGTTGGCCCAGTCGAAGACCAAGCTGATCCACCTGCCCACGGTCATGGGCGCGGTGGTGCCGGTCTTCAACGTGCCCGGCGTCAGCGACATCAAGTTCTCCGGCGAAGTCCTGGCGGACATTTACCTGAACAAGATCCAGAACTGGAACGACGCACGCATCGCCAAGGACAACCCGGGCGTGAAGCTGCCCGACCAGAAGATCATCGTGGTGCACCGCTCGGACGGCTCGGGCACCAGCTACATCTTCACCGATTACCTCTCGAAGGTCAGCTCGGACTGGGCGAACGGCCCCGGTAAGGGCGCTTCGCCGAGCTGGCCGGTGGGCGTGGGCGGCAAGGGCAACGAGGGCGTGGCCGGGTATATTCGCCAGTTTCCCGGCTCGATCGGCTATGTGGAGCTGATCTATGCGCTGCAGAATAAGATCAGCTACGGCGACGTGAAGAACGCGGCCGGCAACTGGGTTCGCGCCTCGATCGATGGCGTGACCGAAGCCGCGGCCAGCGTGAAGAACATCCCCGCCGACTACCGGGTATCGATCACCAACGCGCCTGGCGCCAAGGCGTACCCGATTTCGAGCTTCACCTGGCTGCTGGTGCCGCTCAAGTCGGCGGATCCGGCCAAGGGCAACGTGATCAAGGACCTGCTGAGCTGGATCCTGAAGTCGGGCGAGGCGGAGGCGCCGAGCCTCTCGTACGCGCCGCTGCCGGCCAGCGTGATCGAGCGCGAACTGAAGACGATCTACGCGCTGCAATAAGCCGCCCTCGGTGAAAGTCGGCTTTGAAAGCGCACGGCCTCACAGGCCGCGGAACAACTCGAAGCATGGCACGAAAGATGTGTCAGGGCACGACTTCAGGGCCTGCGGAAAAGCTCGAAGCATGGCACGAAAGATGTGTCAGGGCACGACTTC
>JBAVMZ010000108.1:0-2306 GCA_049690595.1 Occallatibacter sp.
GCGCGCGGCCGTGGAGTTGGCCCGCCACGGCGAGGTTCTGGTCGTCACCAAGGAGTCCGTGGCCGAGTCCAACACCCACTACGCCCAGGGCGGGATCGCCGTGGCCATGGAGGGCGACGAGGACATCCGGCTGCATCTGAAAGACACGGTCAACGCTGGCGACGGTCTGGTCTGGCGGCCCGCCGCCGAGGTGCTGGTGGCCGAGGGTCCGGTGCGCGTGGCCGAACTGATCGAGTGGGGCGCGGCGTTCGACCACGAGAACGGCGAGCTGAGCCGGACGCGCGAGGGCGCGCATTCCCTGCCCCGCATCCTTCATGCCAACGGCGACGCCACCGGCGCCGAGATCAGCCGCTCGCTAGCCGCCTTCGCCCGCGTTCACAAGCGGATCCGCTTTGCCGAATGGACCATTGTGACCGGGCTGGTGATGAAAGACGGCCGGGTGGTGGGCGCCGACCTGCTCGACAGCGAAGGCCGGCCGGAGCGGGTGGGCGCGCGGGCGGTGCTGATTGCAGCCGGCGGCGCTGGCCAAGTCTACTCCGACACCACCAACCCCGCCGTGGCCACCGGCGACGGCATCGCGCTGGCAGCCGAGGCCGGCGCCGAGCTGGCCGACATGGAGTTCTACCAGTTCCACCCCACGGCGCTCTCGCTCGCCGGCGCGCCGCGGTTCCTGCTCAGCGAGGCCCTGCGCGGCGAAGGCGCTTACCTGCGCAACGACCGGGGCGAGCGCTTCATGGAGAGCGTCCACCCGTTGAAAGAGCTTGCCCCGCGGGACGTGGTGGCCCGCGCCATTGCCCGCGAGGGGATGGGCAGCCGGCCGGAGGAGAGCCGCCTGGTTCACCTGGATATGCGCCACGTGACCGGCTTCGACCTGCACCAGCGCTTCCCCGGCATCAGCGCAACGCTGGCCCGTTACGGTCTGGACCTGGCGCGGGACCTGATCCCCGTCCGCCCCGCCGCGCATTACCTGATGGGGGGCATCAAGACCGACCTGCACGGGCGCACGAACCTGCCCGGCCTCTATGCCGCCGGCGAGGCCGCGTGCACGGGCGTGCACGGCGCCAACCGGCTGGCTTCAAACTCGCTGCTGGAAGGGCTGGTCTTCGGGGCGCGGGCGGCGTTGGCGATGCTCGACGACGAGCTGCCGCGCGAGGAGGCCGCGGAGCCCGCCGCCGCGCTGAGCCCGATGTCCGCCGACGACGAGGAGGTGCTCGACATTTTCGTCCAGAAGCTGCAGCGCTCGATGTGGGCCAACGCGGGGCTGCTCCGCGATGCCAGCCTGCTCCGCGAGGGGCTCAGCGAGCACGCCGAATGCGAGGCCGGCGTCGAGCGCTTCGCCGAGCAGGGCAAGATGAGCCGCCGCCTGGCCGAGGCCCGCGCACTCTGCCGCGTGGCGCGCGCGATTCTGGACTCCGCGCTGGCCCGGACCGAAAGCCGCGGCGCCCACTTCCGCAACGACTTTCCACGGCGCGACGACGAACGCTTCCGCCGGCACTCGGTGGTCAGTGGGGGTGTGGTGAGGTTTGAGAAGTGGTAGAGGCAGGGAACAGGGAACAGGGGCTGAGGGGCAGGGATGGAGCCCGGAGTATTGACCGACCCTGAGATGGCCGGGGTGCTGGAGGAGTTGAAGGCGCGTGAGCCGATCTTCCACCGACCGGAGTTCGGCGTCAGCCGCGCCGATTTCGAGCGCATGACCGCGCCGGACTTCTGGGAGACAGGCGCATCAGGCCGCCGCTACACCCGCTCCCAGGTCCTCGACGTTGTGACCGCGCGCTGGGCCGACCCGCAACCCGAGGTCTGGGAGACCTCCGGGTTCCACCTGCGGCGCCTCTCACCCGACACCTACCTGCTGACCTACACGCTGCTCCAGGAGCACACGCGCCTGACCCGCCGCATGACCCTTTGGCGCGCGACTCCGGAGGGCTGGCGGATTCTCTATCACCAGGGCACCCTCGTCGAGCAGGCATAAAAAGAGGCGGACCGTTTGCGGAACGGTCCGCCTGTCACTTGCTTCCAGATTCGATTAACGCCAGTAGTAGTACCCACCGGCCACGACGTATGGGCGGTAGTAAACCGGCGGATAGCCGTAGGGATACACGGCATAATAGGGCCGGGCATACGGTCCGTAGGGGTAGGGCGCGTAGCCGCGGCGATAGAGGTTCGGGCCACCCTGGTAGAGCCCTTGCGCCAGCCGCTGCGCCTCCTCGGCCGTCACCGGCTTCACAGTGACCGCCGTCTTGAGGTGGAAGTCGACGCGCGCCTCGGCGGGAATCCAGGCATTCGGCCCGCCGGAGGCAGCCGAAGCC
>JBAVMZ010000109.1:0-4502 GCA_049690595.1 Occallatibacter sp.
GCTCCGCGCTTACCGGGATGCGGAAAACGCCCTCGGCCGTTGTCGAGACGAGTGAGCTTCTCCCTCCGGCTTCCCGAATGTCATCGACGAGCTTGCGGCTGAACGGCGCCGAACAAGCGTCGCCCTCCAGCACGAGGACGAACACGGCATCGCTCAGCATCTCGAAAGGGCCATGCCGAAAAGCTGCGGCGCTGAGGCCCTCGGCGTGGTAATGCGTGGACTCCTTGAGGATCAGTCCGCCCGTCCCAGCGGCGGAGATGGACGGCCCGCGCCCAACGACGAAGACGTCGTCAACACCTTCAACCACGGGCATCAACTGGTCTACATGGGCGGGCCATTGACGCAGGTACTGCCGCATTGGCGCAACGGCCTCGCGCGCTTGCTCCAGCAGCGGTGCGCAATCCTCGCCGCTCAGCAGATCGCCCAGCCAATCGAGCGCCAGCAAGGTCGCCAAGTAGGTTTTGCAGGAGACGGTGTGCTCAGCGCCAGCATGCGTCAGCAGTACAGCCATGCTATAGGTGGCGAGCGGCGAGTCCGGAGTATTGGTTACGCCGATGATCTCGGATCGCTCCCTCGCACATTCCAGCAAGTGCACGATCTCCACGCTGCGTCCCGACTGCGAAACCGCGATCACGAGCGTGTCAGGGGTCAGCCAGTCGCGCTCGTAATGGATCAGTTCGCTGGTCTCGACCATCACGGGCGTCAGGCCCTCTTTCAACAGGCGCATGTAGAGCGGGCGGCACGCCCAATAGGACGAGCCCATGCCGGTCAACACTACGCGCCGCCAGCGCGCACCGCGCAGGGCGCCTGCCAGGCTGTCGAGAGAATGTTCGTCCGCCAGCGCCGCAATCGTCCGGCTCAAGGCGCCGGGCTGCTCGATCAGGTCGTGCAAGTACGAGCAATCGCGCCATTTCAGTGCAAGGTTCACTACAATCTCTCCTTCATCCAGATCAGAGGACGCCAGCGCGGTGAAACCAAACGCAAGCCCCGCCCAGCAGACCGCATTGCGCGCCCAATCCCGCGAGCACGATCGACGTGTTCTCCGCCGGCACTTGCGTGCAGATGCGCTTCACCACGTCCAGTGCCGGGGCAAGCAAGAGATCGGCGCTGCGCATCATGCCTCCGCCCAACACGATGGTCTGCGGGCAGTACATCGTCACCAGGTTGGCGAGCCCTAACCCAATGTAGAGCGCCTCACGCTGAACAGCCTGTAGTGCGAGAGGGTCGCCCTGACGGGCCAGTTCGCAGATCTGACTGGCGCTGAGCGCATCGTCCCGTTGAGCGCCCATCCAGGCTTCCAGGGCCGGACCGCTCGCCAGAGTTTCCCAGCAGCCGTTCGCCCCGCAGTAGCACAGCGGACCGCTCCAGTCGATCACGTGATGCCCGATCTCGGGGTGCGCTCCGCGCGCGCCGCGGTACAGTTTCCCGTCGAGCAGGATTCCGACTCCGATGCCTGTGCTGACGGTGACGTAGAGCAGGCTGCGGCTGCCGCAGCCCGCGCCCCACGCCGCTTCGCCCAACGCGGCAGCGTCGGCGTCGTTCTCCACCGCAACGCGAAGACCGAACTCGCGCTCCAGGTCGGCGGTCAGCGGAGATCCCTCCCAGCCCGGCAGAGTGCCCACCACGCCGTAAATGCCTGTCTCGGAATCGATCGGCCCGGTGCTGCCGATGCCTATTCCGTCCACACTCAGCCCGGACTCTTCGAGCAGACGATGCAGGATCGCAGTGGTGCGATCGAGCGCCGCCCGATAACCCAGTTCGGGAGACGTCGGCGTCTCATCCCGCGCCAGGATGCGGCCTTTCGCATCGACGATGCCGATGGCGATCTTGGTGCCGCCGACGTCGATGGCCGCGGCTACTCGCTCGTTCATTGTTGTGACTCCCGATACTCCACGATCTCGCCGCCAAAGGGCGCCACTCGCACGGTGAAGGCATTGCCATGCAATTCCAGGGGCGCGGCGGCGTCCGTCGTAACCAGTCCAACCCGGCGCGGTGCCTTGCGCGCCGTGACCGTCACCGTTTGCGCGACGTCGCTGTGATTGGTAAGTACGACGTAGCCGCGCCCGATGCCCGTTAGCGCGGCAGCTTCCACCTCCGCGCGATCCGAACGGAACAGCGGCTGAACTCCAGCCCATTCCGCCAAAGCCTGATAGAGAAGATGCGTGTTGTCCCCCGCCTCGTAAGCCGCTGGCACGCGCGAAAGGTACTTCTCAATCGGGAAGGCGCACGTCAGCACCTTGCCTTTGCCGAGCGTGTTCACGATCAGCGCGGGCCGCCCGTCTTGATCGGTGGCGATCACCTTGCCGCCGCGCGGCTCCAGCAGCGCGCCCCAATCGCCGGCTGCGCCTCCGGCCGCGAAGGCGAACTCGTCGCCGGGCTTCAACGCACCCAGCGGTTCCACCATCCGGATCTTCAGATCGCGCGCAGGAATGCGGTCGGCCAGCCTGGCTCCGAACAACTCCTCCATCTCCGGAATGGCGCTCTCGCCATTGAGGGAAACATACAGCACTCCTCCGCCGCGCACGTACTCCTTGGCACGCTGCCAGAAGATCGTGTGGACATGCACCAGGTTCGGCTTGGAGCTTGTCAGGGGCGAAGGCAGCAGCAACATCGGCAACGCGCTCCAGTCGCTGTATTCGCGCGGGAAGCCGGCTTTCAGCCCTGCGCGGCGCGCCAGTACGAAGCTGTTGAGCCAGGTCGCGGCCAAGTCCGCGCTCAGCTCGCCGTAGTCGGCATCCTGCTGGCCCGCCACCGACCCGGGTTCCTGGTTCGAAACGTACGGCACGCCGCCGTACTGCGGCAGACCGAGCGAGCGCATGTCCCCGTAGGTCTTCGACCACTCGAACGGCACCACGATGCCTGCGTCGCCAGGGGCCGGTCCGACGCCGGTCAGATCGAGCCGGTCGAGCAGCTTACTGAAGCGGCGGAACTCCGTCCCCGAAGGGCGGTCGTGCCCGTCCCAGGTGGTCAGTCCGAACTGAGTCTCGTGCGGCGCGCGGCGGTACGGAATCTTCTGGTAGGTCTCCGGAGCCGCATCCGTGAAGCACCACAGCAGGAAGCCGTTGGCGCCGGCCCCCAGGGCCGAGTACAGGTTGGCTCGCAAGAAGCGCGCGATCCGATCCGGCGTCTGCTGCGCCGAGGACGCGCCCATCTCCTGCACCATGACGGGCTTGCCCGCGCCGCCGGAAAGAGCCACTTGAAACGCCGCGGCGTATGTCGTTCTGGCTGCGAGCAGAGGATCGGGAAAGAGCGCAGGGTTATAGACCGGGTACGGATGGACGCTGAGGAAGTCGACCTCGCTCAAAATGTTGTCGGGACGGAATGGACCGTGCCCGATGTCCTGCGCGTCGGTACCAACCACGATCGGGTGCAAGGAATCGGTGCGCCTGATGGCGCCCGCGATCAGCCGGGTCCAATTGATAGCCATCGCGTCGGTCGTCTTGCCGGCGTTCCAGAACGGCGGCTCGTCGGTGAGGTCCCAACTCTCAATCGCCGTTTCGTTTGCGTAGCGCCGCCCGAACTCCGCGGCAAGGTTGGTTTCCAGCCGCAGCATCTCCGGATCGGCATGCGGATGACGCCCGTTGCGCCAGGGCACGTCCCAGATCGCTTCGCCCACCTCGTTGCCGATGAACAGGCTGGGTTGCAGGTAGATCTCGTATCGGCGCGCGAGTTTGACCAACTCGTCGAGCTGCGCGAACGCCGCCCGGTTGTAGTCGCCTGGACGGGGCTCGAACCAGGCCCACACCAGATCCAGGCGGACCGTATTGACGCCCAACTCGCGCATCTTCCGGAAGTCGGCTTCCACGCTCGCGGGATCCCACTCCATGGGCCACTGCATGGCGGCCTTTGCGGGCACCCAATGCACACCCGCGGGGATAAACGGCCGGCCCTTGCGCTGGAAGTAGTTGCCGTTCAGACGCACCGGGGGCAATGGCTCCTCTCCCGCGGCCGGGGATGGCATAGGGGCCGCAAGCGCACACGCGGCAATTGTCAACAGGAGGTGCTTTCGCATCTTTCTACCTCAACGCCTCGGTCATAAGGCCGCGGGCCTCGCCGATTGTGGCGCGCCGCGATATGAGCACAAGCAGTCTCGATTGAACTGAGTCTACCTGCAAGCGCCACATGCCGTGCTCCATTCGCGCCGGGATCCCGTCGACAGGCCGGGCATTGCAGGCTCGGCAGCGTGCGGCAGAAGCAAAGCGGGGTGGAAGCGAGTCAGAAGAAGCTGTCGCATCGATGGTAGCCAGGCGCTTGCGCAAGCGCTTGGCAAAACATATCACGTAACTTCCCCGACCGTCAAGAATCAACCCGGCGGCAGTGCAGTGAGGCGGAGCTCCAGCGCCGCTCCCGGCAAACTTACGGGGCCTGAGCCCCACGTGGCGCTGGAGCTCCGCCCCACAAACGACGCCGATCCCGGCGAGTCAGGAACCCGCGGCGCAGCCGGTCAATACGGCCTTTCCGGTGGATTGCCGAATCACCAGTGAAGTCTCGACCCGGTACTC
>JBAVMZ010000110.1:0-15644 GCA_049690595.1 Occallatibacter sp.
GCACGCCTATTCCCTGGTGCATGACGATCTGCCGGCCATGGATGATGACGATCTGCGCCGCGGCCAGCCAAGCTGCCATAAGAAATTCGACGAGGCGACCGCCATTCTGGCCGGCGATGCGCTGCAGACCCGCGCCTTCGAGGTGCTGGCCGGGCTCGCCGCCCCGCCCGCCGCCACCGTTGAGATCGTCCGCCTGGTCGCCAACGCGGTCGGCACGGTGGAGGGCATGATCGGCGGCCAGGTGCTGGATATCGAGAGCGAGCACCTGAAGCCCACGGCCGAGCTGGTGGGCGCGATTCACCGCGCCAAGACTGGGGCGCTGATCCGCGTGGCCGTGGTCGCCGGAGGCGTCTTTGCCGGCGCAACGGCAGAGGACCAGGCCCGGCTGGACACCTTCGGCCGCAAGGCCGGCCTCGCCTTCCAGATTGCCGACGACATCCTCGACGTGACCGCCGACTCGGCCACCCTGGGCAAGACCGCGGGCAAGGATCTGGCCACCGAGAAGGCCACCTGGCCGGCCGTCTACGGCATCGAACAGAGCCGGCTGGACGCCGCGCGGCTGATCGACGAGGCCTTTGCCGCCCTCGCGCCCTACGGCGAGCGCGCCGACGGACTCAAAGCCGTCGCCCGCTACCTGGTGGAGCGGAAGAACTAGCCCCGTGCTGACTGGAGACCAGATCCTCAACGCCCTGCGCGACTGCTTCGACCCCGAGGTCAAGCTGAACCTGGTCGATCTGGGGCTGATTTACGCGGTGGAGACCGGGCCGGACCCGGACTCGAAGCCGGCATGGCCGCGGCAGTGGGTGCGGGTGACCATGACCCTGACCACCCCGCAGTGCCCGGCCTCCGGGCTGATCTTCGAACAGGTCAACAACCGGCTGGCCGGCATCGCCGATATCAGCCGGGTCGAGGTCAATCTGGTCTGGGAGCCGAAGTGGACGCCGCACCGCATCAGCGAGGCGGGCCGCCGGCAACTGGGAATCTGAAGGTCTCTACCGGGACAGGATGCGCACCAGGGTCTCGCGCTTGGCGGCCACGTTGTCCACCTCGCTCTGCACCTTGTTCAGCACTTCCTGCACCTCGTCGATGTAGTGCGGCAGCGAGTCCCACCACTTCTTCAGCGTGCCCTGCTGGTCGGCCAGCGCCATCGCCGTGCCCGCGGCGGCAGCCACCATGCCGGCGCGCTTCTGCCCCAGCAGCATCATCACGCCGCCGGCAATCAGGGCGCTGGCGGCCGTGAACTCCACCCAGCCGACCGCCTCGGGCTGGCACGGGCCGTAGTCCTGTGGGGAGTCGTTTGCGGGATTGGGAAGCGGCACAACCACCATGGTCTCTCCTTCGACTTTCGCGCCGGGCCATCCGCGCCGGGCGGCGACAATACATCAGTATCGCTCCAAACGCCCGGGGCTGAAAGCCGCAAGCGCAGATCATCGCGCGGCCTCAGTCCAGGTCGATCTCGCGCAGCGGCGTACCCTCGGGAGCGTCCTTGGCCTTTTTCAGCGCCTCGGCAAACTTCTTTGCCAGCAGGTCTTCCTTGTTCTTCTCGGCCTCGACCGACTGGCGGAAGATCGACTCGCGCCGCCCGGTCTGCTCGCGCATGGCCTGAGCCGCCGTCTCCAGGTCCTCGAAGGTGCGCTTGCGCGGCGCCGGGGTATGGCTGATCACCAGGCCGGTCGCCGCGTCGATCCGCAACATCGCCCCGCAATCCGGGCACGCCACTTCAAACGTCTTTTCCTTTTTTGCCTTGGCCATTTCGCTCCCATTGTAGGCTCTTTCGGCGGCCGGGTGCACCCGGTGCACGGCGCTTTCAGCGTGCCTACGAGGAAACATGGCCGACCGAGGCTCGTGCCAGCCCACCCTAGCCGCAAAAACAAAGACGCGGCGAGGGTGGGGCACCCGAAGGTTACATCCATCGCGGGTTGGCGCAGCTGGCCGGTGAACTTTTCCCGCCGGCCGGGCGTAGTCTGATGGGGGCGGCGTAGAGGCTCTGCGCGGGCGCGCAATCTTCCCCTGCTCCCACGGAGGAAGGAAAGGTCCATGAGGAGTCTGACGGGGAAGTTCTGGCTGGCCGTACTGTGCGTGCTGGCCGCGGCGCCGCTGGCAGGGGCGCAGGCGCAACTGGCGGGCGAGTGGCAGGGGTTGCTGAAGACCCCCGGCGGCGATATGCACATCGCCTGGCACGTGACGGCCAAGGACGGCGCCGTCAGCTCAACCATCGATAACGAGGACCAGGGAATCTTCGGCGTGCACGTCAAGTCGGTCACGGTCGATGGCCAGAAGCTGACCCTGACCGTCGACGACGACATCCAGGTCAACGGCTCGACGATCCACGTTGCCGGCCTTTACACTGGCACGCTGAACGCCGAGCAGACCGAACTGAAGGGAACCTGGGCGCAGGAGCAGCCCTACCAGGAACCGATGGAACTGGACTTCAAACGCGCCGTGCCTGCCGCGCCGTTGCCTGCCGTGGCAAAGCCTGCCGCGCCCGCGCCGCTCGACGGCACATGGATGGGTGCCCTCGACGTCGGCGCCATGAAGCTGCGGCTGGTCTTCAAGATCGCCAACACCGGCGACGGGCTGACCGCGCAGTTGCAGAGCCCGGATCAGAGCCCCGCCTGGTTGCCGGCCAGCGCGGCCACGCGCGACGGCAACAAGCTCACGCTCGAGTTCAAGCCCATCGGCGCCACCTTCACCGGTACAGTCGCCGAGGACGCGGCCTCCATTGACGGAACCTTCACCCAGGGCGGCAACCCCATGCCTCTGGTCATGAAGCGGGTCAAGGACGAGGCGGCAACCGAGCGCAGCCGGCCGCAGAACCCAGTCAAGCCCTATCCCTACCGCGAAGAGGAAGTCACCTACCCCAACCCGGCAGCCGGCAACACGCTGGCCGCCACGCTCACCGTCCCGCCGGGCAAGGGCCCGTTCCCCGCGGTGTTGCTCATCGTCGGCTCCGGGCCGCACGACCGCGACGAGAGCCTGATGGGTCACAAGCCCTTCCTGGTGCTGGCCGACGCCCTTACCCGCAAGGGCATCGTGGTGCTGCGCGCCGACAAGCGTGGCATCGCGAAATCGACCGGAAACTACGCACAGGCCACCACGGCCGACTTCGCCACCGACGCCGAGGCTGGCGTCGCCTATCTGCGCACGCGGCCTGAGGTCGACCCCAAACGCCTCGGCCTCGTCGGCCACAGCGAGGGCGGAGTCATTGCGCCCATCGTGGCCGCGGAGGATAAGAAGATCGCCTTCATCGTGCTGATGGCCGGAACCGGCGTCCCCGGCGACCAGATTCTCGTCGAGCAGGGAAGGCTGATCGAGGAGGCCGCGGGCGTACCCAAGGAAAAGGCAGCGCAGGATGCCCAGCAAGAGCGCGAACTGCTGACGCTGGCGGAGACAGAGAAGGACCCGGCAGCGCTCTCCAAGGCGTTTCATGCCAAGCTGGCCGGCAAGGTCCCCGACGCCCAGATCGACGCGCAACTGAAGGAGATCGCCTCGCCCTGGTTTCGCTACTTCCTCACCTACGATCCGGCCACAGCGCTAGCCAAGGTCGCCTGTCCGGTGCTCGTGCTCAACGGCGAGAAGGATCTCCAGGTGCCGCCCGCGCAGAACCTTCCGCCCATCCGCAAGGCGCTCACCAGCGGCGGCAACAAGCACTTCGAGATCGTCGAAATGCCCGGTCTGAACCACCTCTTCCAGACCGCGAAAACAGGCTCCATCGCCGAATATGCCGAGATCGAGGAGACCATCGCGCCCGTTGCTATCGACAAGATGGCCAGTTGGATTCTGAACCAGTGAAGCGGCAATGCGCCGCTAAGTCGCTGAAAGGAAACGACAAGCTTTCAGGCAGCATTTCTCGCAGCGTTTGGGCCCGAGGACGGCAATCGATTGTAACGCCAGCGTCCCGGCCGGCTGTGGCGTGGGTCTCCTAACCCACGCTCCGTGATTCCAAGCGGACACAAACACATCGGAAACACAGTGAATGCTCAATCCTGTGAGAAACGCGGGCCTGGAACTTAGGGATCTCCTTTCGCCGCCGCTCGTTCGGACTTCTTCAGTCGCCCCTTCGTCAGAGTGATACCATCGCGTTCGACGGGAAAACGAACCGGAAGGAGTCATGGAATGAAGCTTCGCCATGGAGTCCTTGGGTCGAGGTGCGCGTCTTTGGCCCTCGTCCTCAGCCTTTTCGCCACGCTGGCTCTGGCCCAGAACAAACCGGCCAAGCCCGACGACAAGCCCAAGCCGGCGCAGTCCATCGCCGAACTCAAGCAGCAGCTCGAAAAGATCCTTGCCGACACGCACACGCCCGGCATGGCCATCGCCATCGTGCACAAGGATGGCCCCGAGTGGGTGGCCGGCCTCGGCAAGTCCGACGTGGCCCGAAACCTCGCCACCACCGAGGACACCCTCTTCCGCATCGGCTCCACATCCAAGGCCTTCGCCTCGCTTTCCATCCTCAAGCTGGCCAACGAGGGCAAGCTCTCGCTCACCGACCCGGTCCACAAGCTGGCGCCCGACGTTTGGTTCCAGAACCGCTGGGAGGCCACCGACCCGGTGCGCGTCGTCGATCTGCTGGAACACACCACCGGTTGGGACGACATGCACCTGCCCGAGTACGCCAAGGACGCCAAGGGCTGGACGCTCACCCAGGGCCTCGACTTCTACAAGAAGTCGCGTATCTCCCGCTGGCGCCCCGGCACGCGCATGAGCTACTGCAACTCCGGCCCGCCGGTGGCCGCGGCCATCGTGGAGAAGATCACGGGCAAGCGCTTCGAGGACTACGTGACCGAGAACTTCTTCCTGCCCATCGGCATGAAGACGGCTACCTACTTTGAAGCGCCCTCGCCGCAACTGACGACGCTCTACCACACCGACGGCAAGACGCCCTACGCCTACTGGAACATCCTGCTGCGGCCGGCCGGCTCCATCAACGCCTCGGCGCGCGACATGGGGGCTTACGTCCAGTTCTACCTGAATCGCGGCTCGATGGCCGGCGCCGCGGTCATGCCCGCAGCCTCCATCAACCGCATGGAGACGCCCACCCGCACCTGGGCTGCCCAGCAAGGCCTCAAGACCGGCTACGGGCTCAGCAACTACACCACCTTCCACGACGGCTTTGTCTATCACGGCCACAACGGCGGCGTGGAGGGCGGCCTGACCGAGATGTCCTACATGCCCGAGTACGGCGTAGGCTACTTCTACTCGATCAACGCCGGCAACGGAGACGCCTTCGGCAAGATTGGCGACGCGATCCGCGCCTACATCACCCGAGGCCTGACCCGGCCCCCGGTGCCCGCCGCCGCGCCCCTGCCGCCGAACGCCCAGGAGTATGCCGGCTGGTACGTGCCCGACTCGCCGCGCAACGAGTTGAGCCACTTCCTCGAGCGCGGCCTCGGCCTGACGCTGGTCCGGTTCAAGGACGGTCAGATGACGGTCAGCGGCCTGGGGAACTGGAACCAGCCCTTCGTGCCGGTCAGCGGGACGCAGTTCCGCTACCTGCCCAAAAAGGACCCGCCGGAGCCCATCGCCACCGTCGTGCTGCTCAACCCCAATGAAGAAGGCCGCTTCGCCGAGATCGGCGAGGTCATGCGCCACATTCCCGGCTGGGCGGCGTGGTTGCAGATGGCGCTGACAGCCTGGTTCGCGCTGAGCTTTGTGGCCGTGATCGTCTATGCCCCCTTCTGGCTCATTGGAGGGCTCTTTAAGAAGAGGCGGCGCCCGGCCGAGCGCGCCATGCGCCTCTGGCCGCTCGTCGCCGCGCTCAGCCTGCTGGCCTTCGTGGTGCTCTTTTCCATGTCGAACGCCGACGCCATCGAGCGGCTGGGCAACCTCACCGTCTGGTCCGCTGGCCTGTGCCTCACGACCCTGTTGTTTGCCGTGGCCACGCTGCTGGGCGTGATCGCGGTGGAGCGCGCATGGAAGGCCCAGGTCCGGCCGTTCGTTCGCTGGTTCTCCGCTTTGGCGACAGCCGGCCTGCTGGTGGGCATGCTCTACCTGTTGTGGTGGGGCGTCATCGGCATCCGCACCTGGAGCTAGGCGGCGACGAAAGAGCAAACCCGGAAAGATAAGCAACGAGGGCCCGTTTCTCCCTGAGAGAAACCGGCCCTCCTGTTTTGCCCGCGCTACTCGACGACGACATGCACCTCGAAGCGCTCCTCGTCAGCCGTGGGCTTCTCCCACGAGCGGACGTAGTGCAGCCGCAGCGGTCCCTGGCCGGTCCGCGCGGCGCGGAAGCGGAAGACCTGGAAGACGGGCCGGCCCACACCCGGCTCCTCCGGCTCGGTCTGGGACTGCCGCACCAGCTTCAGCGATGCGGTCGAGTCTCTCTGGACGTACCACAGATAGCCGGTCGAGGGATTCGCTTTGAGCCGCACTTCGATCTCCTGGCCGGACTTCAGATGCACCACCGCCCCCTTGTCGGCGTCGGTGATGACTTTCGTGGCCGCCAGGGACGGCCGCGGAAAAAAGACCAATCCCAGCATGAAAACGAGAGTGAGCCATCGCGAGGCCTCTTGCCCGTCAGCTAGCCACCGAGATTGCATTGCGCTCTTCCTTTCACGCGGTCAGGACCAGAGATCCCTGCTTCGCCGCGCAGCCAAAACCATACATCCAGCCGGAACAATCCGCAACTGTCGCAATCGCCTGTGTCGCAATCGCCTGAGAAACGCTCGGGAGTCAGCACCGCTGCCGACTTCAGGCCGCCGCCCTCGAGCCGATCCTCGCCCCTGAGCAAGTCTCGAATTCTCGCTGCTCGTCGATCGAATCGACGTAAGAATAGGGCCTTCGGGGATATGACGCCGCTACCGGACGACCAGTTCAGAAACTCCAGGTCTCGTGGAAGGCGAATCGACGATGGAGCCAAAGGATAGGAACCTCGGGGTGATCGAAGCGGGGGAGGAAAGCCCAGTCCGCTGCAAGTGCCGTCGCTTCGTAACCGATGAAATGTCCCGGCCCGTTATCCTCTTTGGCGCGGCTGATGAGAGCAAATGTCCTCGCTTTTGCCTGAAGTGCGAGTCTTGGGTCCATCGGGCCTGCGCACCGAATCCAAGCGAGTATGGGGGAAAGCCACCTTGCCCCGTTTGCAGGGGAAACCGCCCGCTCGAGGCGTCTTCAATCGTCCAACTGCCGGAAAGGGGATTACACACGTGGAACGCGCGCGCTTCACACTGCCCGGGGGTAAGCAGGTGCTGAACCTGACGCCACTGACGGCATGAACGACGCGCGATATGTGGCAGTCGTCGAAGAATTCGGACACTCCAAGATCAGATTTCCGCCCAGCGGTTCCTCCGCCTCGATTCCGTTCCTATCCCAGCGCCGATGCCGCTATTGCGGCACGTGCCGCAATAGCGGTGTAAAGTCTCCTCTTCCGGGTTCCATCTGCGCGCCATTTCTCCTTGAAGACTGAACAACTTCCACGATTCGTCGCTTATGGCGATGCGCGTGCCACTAGTAGGCCGTGCTGCGAATCACCATACCGAAAGATCAAGATTGCCCGCGGTTTGTTCTCGAAGGCCGGCTCACAGGAGATTGGGTGGGAGAGCTCCTGTGGGTTACGCGCGAACTTCTCCCAGGAACCAAGTACGTCTTCGATATAGAAGACGTTCTCTCTGTAGACCCATTGGGTGAGAGAGCGCTGCAGTGGCTCAATCATCTGGGAGCTACGTTTGCTGTTCGGAATCTGTATGGCGTCAGCCTGTGCGATCGGCTGCATTTGCGCCGCTCCTCCGAGAAAACAATTGCAGGCCAAGAGAGAGAGGCCAAGCGAAGGGCCAAGGAGGTGTAACCAAACGCATCGCGCATGCTCGCCCGCCGTTTGCCGTCTGGGGTCGAAGCAGCCACCGTATGTGACGGACTCCGGAGGTCGAAGCCTCCGCAAAGACAGGAAGGGAAACCCACCAGATTTACACCACATGGCTTTGGGCGGCACGAAAGCAAGCCCGACGAAAAACGCGATGGAAGAACCTGACTTGAGACATCCGATCCGTTGTGTTTTGACGGTCTCAGCATCGCACACGCCGGAGACACTGTGGCGCAGCAAGGATATTAGCCGCGTGGCAGCGATCCGCTCTGCCCATCTACGCATGGATGATTCAACAACGCGAACGATCGCCTGCTCGATGCGCGCCGTCATTTCATGGACCAGGAGGCATCCATGGTATTCAGAACTCTAAACTCGGACACGATCATCCGTGGTTCCTCCACATTGATTTGTCACACCGTCGCGAATAACGTCTTTGAACGCAGCAGAGAGGACTTACTCTGGCTGGCAGAGGCCATTCTCGGAAACCCACTGGAAGCCGAAGCATGCCTTGCCGATGCATTGGCACGCGCCGATGCAGCCGGGTATGTGGCCCCTGACTGGCGCGATCTCTGGGCCAAGCGGTGCGTGGTTCTTGCGGCCATCGAAAGAGATCGTTCCGAGATCAAGCGCATTGCCGCCGTTTACAGCCGGGAGACCGGCAACAAGCCGTTTCCTCGCCCGCTGAGCGCCGACGACAAACGGGTCCTTCGATCTTTGACGGCCAGCAACATAAGTCGAGAATCGAATGCATTCGAACGCGCTGTCCTAGTGCTGCATGGCTATCTTGGATTCTCAATCCAGGACTGCGCCGTATCCATCGATTGCCGTCCCTCGTCGATCGAGCCTGCATGCTCAAACACATTATGGCGTCTCCTCGGAGAGGAAACCACGGCCCCAATAACGCAAGAAGCACAGGAACGCGAATTGCCGAAGGGGGTGGCGTGATTACGACACTGCACGTGCTCTCTATCGGATCCCCGGAGGCGGCTGGACTTGTTCGAGACGCACTCATTTTGCGGACGAGATGCAGGCTCCATGTGGCGACATCTACCTGGGATATCTCCGTCGTGCCAGGATCCGAAGAAATCGACGTTGCCATCCTTCATGACACATTCTCGCCGTGTGAAATGAGAGTTTTTGCCGCCAACATTCGCCGCCGCTGGCCTCACGCCCGGATTCTCCTGATTCAGGGAAACGGCGAGTGCCTGCAACATGGCATGTACGACGAGCGCTTAGCTGACGGTATCTCTCCCGAACCCCTGCTGGCAGCCATCGAGCGACTCGGGGCGAGCGCAAGGCGAGAATGGCGATCTGTATCGAACACAGTGTGCAGCTATCAACGGCCGAGGCAGGTTAGACGGAGATGAGCGCAAATCACGCCACATTCACGGGACGCGCGACAACAGGGCCACCCTGCTCACGGAGAGAGTTATGCTGACCATGCTGAGACTCGTTCATGCCTTGTTAGGCCTCAGCGCACTCTGCGCGGGGATTCCGGTTTGTTTCAGCATGGTGGTCGGGCGTCCGCTCCGCAAAGAGATCGCGCACTTCCTGGGGTTCAGCCTTGCCGCCAGCTCCGTGGGGATGGTTCTGTCCGTAGGTCACACCAGCTACGCTCAGTGGGTTGCCATGCTGGGCGTGTATGTGTCAGGTTTCGCGGTGCTTTCCCTGCGCAAGTTCCAATCGAACGAAGACTGGGGAGCCGCGCTGGTGATGAGCACGATGTGCGTGCTTTGTCTGGATGCGGTCGTCGGGATGGCCCATGCTTTCAAGCTCCTGGCCACCTGCAATGTACCCGGATTACCCAAGCAAGTTATCCCATTCAGCGTTTCGACTGTCTCTATTGTTCTTTTGTTTACATTTTTGAGCATCGTTGCTCGGAAGAAAATCCAGCATGAGCCGAGCGCATCGGTCATGCACAAGGTGACTAGATGAAAATGATATCAAATCGTGCTGCCATCGCATTGGTTCTATTCGCTGGGGCCGCGGCCCCCTCTGGCCGGTTAATGGCTCAGGCGCCGGAGCCAGTTCCGGTCGCGTCGAATCTGCTTCCAGAGGCCCCCAGACCGCAGTCCTACGAGGCCGAAGACAAGACCACGAGCGATGCGACTAAAGCTTTGCCGGACGGTTCCACCGAAGCCGCGGCGGGAGCCGACCCGGCGCACATCAGCGGCACCGTCACCGATGTGAATGGGGATCTGGTTCCAGGCGCAACCGTGATCCTTGAAGGTCCGCATCCCGGAGATCGCCGCGAAGCGGTGTCGAATGACACGGCGGCGTTCGTATTCGACCATCTGAGGCCAGGCGTTTCTTATCGTGTGCGGATCGTCGCCAACGGATTCTCGGACTGGACATCGCCGCCGATTGTCCTTGCTCCAGGGCAGTTTGAGTTTCTGACCGGCGTTCGCCTCGCAGTGGAAGGACAGGTGACGTCGGTTACTGTTTATGCATCGCAAGAGCAACTGGCAACGGAACAGGTTCATCTGGAGGAGCAGCAACGCGTTCTTGGATTCATTCCGAACTTCTATGTTGTGTATGACTCAGCCAATGCGGTGGCGCTCACGACGAAGCTGAAGTTCAAACTCGCCCTGCGAGTTTCGGTCGATCCTGTCACGGTCGTGGGCGTTGGGGCGATGGCGGCCATCAATCAGGCCGCAGACAGGCCCGATTTCGTACAAGGGGCCAAGGGGTACGGACAACGGTTCGGGTCTTTGGGAGCCGACAGCTTCAGCGACATAATGGTAGGTGGGGCGATTTTGCCTTCGCTGCTGCACCAGGACCCCAGGTATTTCTACCAGGGCTCAGGCACTACCAGTTCCCGACTGAGACACGCACTGTTTAGCCCGTTCATCTGCAGGGGAGACAACGGCCGCCAGCAGATCAACTATTCGAGCCTCGGCGGCGACCTGGCATCGAGCGCTCTCTCCAATGCCTACTATCCGCAATCGAACAGAGGCTACGGCCTCGTATTCGGAACGTTTGCCATCGGTACCGCGGAGCGTATGATAAGCGGTATTGCCCAGGAGTTCATCTTGCCCAGGCTGACGCCCGCAGCGGCGAAAAATGCTAACAGAATTCAAGATTCGCAGTGAAGAGCGGCATCGCAGTGAGGGCATGAAGAAGGTAGAAGAATCGATGGCAACTGTACTTCCAGATCGGCGCAAGTCATTTCGAATCAGTTTCATACGGATGGACAGCCAATTCTCGGTCAGCCGGGTTGGGGGTCTGTTTTCGGCTGCTCTCATGATCTTGCTGGCGCACAGCGCCTGCTCGCAAAAGGGACCTGCGGCCGAGACACAGGCGACGAGCACGGCGCAAATTGTGGAAGGAATGCAGCGCCATGACCAGCTCCAGAGGAGGATGTTGCAGGGATATGAGGGCACGCGTCATTACTCGGTGGTGTATCGAGGGTTTACGCGAACCATCACAGCAGGGATGGACGTGGAGGTGAATTACACACCTGCGTCGGGAAAGACCTTCCGCATCATCTCGCAGTCAGGGTCTGGCATGCTCTGCGAGAAGGTCCTGAAACGGGCTCTGGACAGCGAAAGAGAGGCATCCCTGGACAAGTCGTCGACAGCGCTCACTTCGGCGAACTACAGGTTCCAGTTTGCGGGAATGGACCGGGTAGGAGATCGTCCGGCTTATATGCTCGATGTGGAGCCGATCACCCCGAGCAAATTTCTCTATAGAGGCAGGGTTTGGGTGGATACGGCGGCGTTCGCGGTGGCGAAGATGGAGGTTCAACCTGCCAAGAACCCTTCCTTCTGGATATCCCGCACGCTGATCCATCACTCAAACCAGATGACCAACGGGTTCTGGATGCCGGCACAGAATCGAAGCGAAACAAAGGTCCGGATCGGCGGGACTGCAATCATGACCATCGATTACCTATCCTACCGGATTACGGCGCAGCCCAATTCAGAGACATCGCTGGTGCAGCCCGGGAGCCATTAAGTAAAGCTGGCGCATCCCCAGTGCTCGTGGACCTGGTTGGACAAGGGCACGGATTCAGCCGCGCAGGATTGCGATGCGCTCCGTGCAACGGCCTTACAGGTTGCGGAAAAACTCCAGATCCCGTGCGAGTATCCCCGAAAGACGCACGCATGGGCTGAAGCCCTGATGGTTTTATGGCACTTGCGGCACGACTGAAGTGGTGCCCTGACACTTTTCGTGCCTTGAACCGAGTTTTTCCGCAGCCGGTGAAGTCATGCCGCTTCAAAACTCGACATTTGGTTCTTCCCCGTCAGGCGCCGTGGGCCGTGTCCATGTTGTCAAAGCGCGTAAAGCGCGAGACAAAGTTCAGATAGACGGTCCCGGTGGGCCCGTTGCGCTGCTTGGCGAGGATGATCTCGGACCTGGCCTTTTCCTCCTCGCTGAGCTCCTCGTTGCGCTTGTAGTAAGCCTCGCGGTGGATGAAGGCGACCACGTCGGCGTCCTGCTCGATGGAGCCCGACTCGCGCAAATCGCTCAACAGCGGGCGCTTGTCCTCGCCGCGGCGCTCGCTCGAACGGGAGAGCTGCGAAAGCGCGACGACCGGCACCTGGAGCTCCTTGGCCAGCGCCTTCAGGCCGCGCGAGATGGCCGAGACCTCCTGGGTGCGGTTCTCGTAGCGCTTGCCGCCGGCCGCGGGCAGTGTGGCCGACATCAGTTGCAGGTAGTCGACCACCACCAGATCGAGCGCGCCGGAGGTTTGCTTCAGGCGCCGGGCCTTGGCGCGCATCTCGGCCAGCGAGATGCCGGCGGTGTCGTCGATAAACATACGCGACTCGACCAGTTGCTCCAGGGCGTCGGTGAGCTTCTGGTGATCTTCCTTGCCCAGGAAACCGGTCTGCAACTTGCGCTGGTCCACCCACGCCTGCGAGGCCAACATGCGGCGCAGCAGCGACTCCTTGCCCATTTCCAGGCTGAAGACGGCTACGACGGCGCCGTGATTGACCGCGGCATTCTGGGCGATGTTGATGGCAAAGGCCGTCTTGCCCATCGAGGGACGGGCGGCGATGATGATCAGCTCGCCCTTCTGCAGGCCGCTGGTCATGTGGTCGAATTCGGTGAAGTCGGTGGCGAGGCCGGTTACGTCTCGGCTCTGCTTGTAGAGGTTATCGATCGATCCGAAGGAGTCGGCCACGATCTGGTTCAGGCTGAGGAAGCCCTGCGCCAAGCCTTTCTGGCTGACCTCGAGCAGTTGGCCCTCGGCGGCGTCGAGCACCTCCAGGGCGGTCTCGCTCTGGTCGGCGGCGCGGGCAATCGCCATGGAGCAGATGGCCATCAGCTTGCGCAGCAGGCTTTTGTCCTTGACGATGCGGATGTACTCCTCGATGACCGGCCGGCGCGGCAAACCCTCGGTGAGCGAGGCCAGGTAGGCTACGCCGCCGACGGCCTCGATCTCCTTGAATCGGGCCAGCTCGTTCGAGAGCGTGACGATGTCCACCGTGCGCTGCGCATCGATCAGCTCACCCATGCGGATGAAGATGCGGCGGTGCGAGTCGAGCGAGAAATCGTCCGCCTCCAGCTTCTCGCTGGCTTCGGCGTGGGAGGCGTTATCGAGCAGAATGGCGCCCAGGATGGTCCTCTCGGCATCCAGGCGCGCGGGCAGGGTCTGTTCCAGGCTGAGGTCGGGAATGGCGGCCATATCCCAAGAGTCTAGGCCGAAGCGGGTTGTTCAAAACTCGGCCGCCTTCTGGAATTGAGGAAAAGGCGTCAGAGAAGGCACGGCCCGGGTCCAGCTCAGCGGCGGGGCAGGCGACCACGCCGCCTGGTTTGGGAGCAGGCTCCGCGGGTGCTATCCTTCGTCCATACCAGAGGCAGGAGCGCGCGGAAGTCCCTGCGGCAGAACATGATGAAGAGAAGATGGTTGCGATGGGTTGCGGGTGTGCTGGCCTTGGCGGCTCTGGCTGGGGGCGGGTGGACGGCGCGGCACCGGGTGCTCGGGAACGCGGTTGCTCTGCTCGATCTTGCCGAGTGCAGCGGCGGGCCGGCGGCCTCGCAGCCACCAGTGGACGCCCGCCTGGTGGCGCACGCCGGCGGGGCGGTCAACGGCTTCACCTACACCAACACGCTCGATGCGCTGAACGAGAGCTACCGCAAGGGCTACCGGGTCTTCGAGGTCGATTTTCACTGGACAAGCGACGGCCGGCTGGTGCTGGTGCACGAATGGAAGGAGACCTCGATCTCCTTCGGCGCCAGGCCCCATGTTTACAGCTACGAGGAGTTCCTCCACGCGCGCCGCGTCGATGGCCTGCGCCAGATGACCTTCGAGGAACTGCGCGGCTGGCTCCAGGCCCATCGCGACGCCCTGCTGGTCACCGACACCAAGGCAAGTAATCCGCGCCTGCTGCGGTTTCTGGCCGCGCAGGCAGGGGATGTACGGTCGCAGTTGATCGTGCAAGTCTATCGCACTACGGAGATCGCTCCGGCGCGCCGGCTGGGCGTACGCGCGGTGTGGCTGACCGTCTACCGTTACGCCTACCCGGCCTGGGCACTCGGGCGCATCCCCAGCGCCGATGCGGCGGTGATTCCCATGGAGTGGTACCCCCGCTACCGGCAGGTGATTCTCTCCGGCAAGATGCGCTTTTATCTGCACACCGTCCCGGCGGGGGCGGTCGAGGCGACCTTCCGCGAGCTGCCCGGGATCTACGGCCTCTACGTGGACTGACTTAACACGGCCGAGCCGGGGACGGGCCGTTACCGCTTCTCGGCGGGGACGCTGGCGGCGCTCGGGCGCGGGGCCATATAGGCGCCTGCGTCGCGCAGGGGGATGGGCTGTGCCGGCGGCGCCTGGTGCATGGTGACGATCAGCGCCTCGCTCGACTTCTGGCCGGCGCAGCGGTAGGAGTGCGGAGTGCTGGCGTCCAAGTAGACGGCGTCACCGGCCGCAAGCACCGAGATCTGATCGCCGTGGCGCAGCTCCAGCTCACCGCTCATGACGTAAAGAAACTCGAATCCGGGATGGACGTGCGCCTTCGATTCCGCGCTCTTGTCCAGCGGCACGAACTCGGCGAAGTAAGGGTCCATGTGCCGGTCGGGCACCATGTAGCCGAGACTCTCGAAGAAGTAGCTGGGCGGCTCGACGCCGGTCTGAGGCAGGCGCACGCGGTCCTTGCGCCGGTGGATGCGGAAGGTGGAGTGGGGCTCGCTCTCGAAGAAGTACGACAGGTCCTTGGAGAAGACCATGGCAATGCGCGCCAGGTTGCGCAGCGTGGGCACCACCCGGCCGGTCTCAAGCTGCGAGAGGAAGCTGGCCGAGAGGCCGGTGTGCTTGCCGAGCTCGACCAGGCCCATGGACTTCTTCAGTCGCAGGCGCTTGATGCGCTCACCGATGCGCTTTTCCGCGATGAAAAGCTCTGCGGTCTCCGGATCCACCTGCGACTTCTGCGTCTCCTCGCTGCGCATGGCCGGCTCGCCCATTGCGTTCTCCTTTCAGACGGCCTCAGCATCCGTCTTCTTGCCGCAGAAGATTTTATTCAGGTCAAAAACAATTCCTATGCTACTGAAGTCAATTCCCTGGAGCAAGGGCTATTCTTTGAGTAGTCAAAAGAAGGGCCCCCGTACTCTCGATATGGTCAACTCCCCCGTTTCACCCGGCTCTGCGCCGATCCTGATCTCCGGCGGCTCTGGTTTGCTCGGAACCGCCCTTCGTCACACCCTTGAGAGCCGGGGCTTGCCGGTGGTGCAACTGGTCCGCGGCGCGGCAAGGGCGCCGGGCCAGGCCGCGTGGAACCCCCAAGCCGAAGTGCCGCTTGCCGATACGGCGCCCCTGGAAGGCGCCGCCGCGGCCATTCACCTCTCCGGAGCGAGCATCGCCGAGGGCCGCTGGACGCAGAAGCGCCGCCGCGAGCTGGCGGAGAGC
>JBAVMZ010000111.1:0-3318 GCA_049690595.1 Occallatibacter sp.
GGTCAGAACGCCGCTTCGGCTGGGCCGTCCGCCCCGCCGTACTCCACCGAGTGCAGAAAGAGCCCGCGGGCCGGTGCCGTCGCGCCTGCCTTCGAACGATTGCGGGCCGCCAGAATCTCCTCCATCTGGCTCGCTCGCAGATGGCCGCAGCCCACGTCCAGCATCGTCCCTACCAGGTTGCGCACCATGTGGTGCAGAAAGCCGGACCCACGCACCCGGTAGACCAGCAGATCGCCTGCCTCGGTCGCGCCGTGCTCCCAGGCCGAGGAGAAGATGGTCCGGATCGTGGAAGCAGGCGCCTCCGGACCGGCGTCCGTTTCTGCGTCCGGTTCCGCTGCTGGTCCGGCGCCCCGCATGGCCAGATCCGGGTCGCTGGCGGCAAGGGAGCGGAAGTCGTGCTTGCCCAGGAAGGCCCCGGCGGCCTGGCACATCGCCTCCAGATCGAGCGGCCAGCGGCAGGCGTAGACGTAGGGCGCCAGCCAGGGCGGGCAAATCTGCCCGCGGAAGATGCGGTATTCGTATGTCTTGGCCACGGCCGAGTGGCGCGCATGGAAGGCGCCTGACACGACTCTCGCCTCCAGAATCCGAATCGCCGCGGGCAGCTTCCCGTTCAGCGCCCGCTGCAGATTGACGGCCGGGATGCGCGCCGCCAGCGCAAAGCTGGCCACCTGCGCCAGTGCGTGAACGCCGGCGTCGGTGCGGCCGGAGCCCTGCGGCAGGGGCCTCTCGCTGGTGATGCGCCCGAGCGCGGCTTGCAGCTCGCCCTGGATGGTCGGCTCACCGGGCTGCACCTGCCAGCCGCGATAGGCACTCCCGTCGTAAGCCAGGGTCAGCTTCCAGTTCTGCGTCGGGCGTGCGGGTTGGATCGGGTCGGACATCGCGGGCGGGTTGAGATCAGGTTACCTGACCGACCGCCCCCATGCGCCGCATTCCGCTTGTCTTAATCCTGCGTGGGATATACTCGGTATTTCGCGGGATGCGCCGCCCCGGTCACCCGCAAGTGGGTGCGAAGGCTCTGCCGGCGCGTCAAAAGCTTGGAACGAACCGGCTCCGGGCAGCGTATCGAAGGAACAGCGGCGTCTTGTGCGCCGGGCTGCAAAGGAATTTTGCCCCGGAGAACCACAATTATGCGTCCGGAGAGGTTCTCCGGCCGTCTTGAAGAACGGCACCCCACATGCCTCAGCAACTCGTGGAGAGGAATCATGCCTTTGTTGGAACGAAGTGTGTTTGAGCGGCAACAGAAGACCGCGGGCCGCGGGCGCGGCCATGCAGGCAGCCGGTTGCGGGCCGTGGCGGCCCTGATGCTGGGCCTGACGGCGGGAATGCCTTCAGGATTCGGCCAGCAGGCGGCTCCGCCGGACAAGGCGGCCTCCGAACTGCCGCAGGCGCCGACGCCGGTGCTCACCGAGCCCCTCAAACTGCGTCCCTCGGCGCGCGATTTCGCCATTCCCGCCGGGCGCCTGCGCGGAAACCCCATCAAGTCGTATATGCCCACCAGCATCGCCACGGCCAGTTTCGCCAACTCCCCCCGCCTCGCCGATCTGGTCAAGGACGGAAAGATCTACCTGAGCCTTTCCGACGCCCTCGCGCTCGCGCTTGAGAACAACTACGACATCGCCATTGCCCGCTACAACCTGGACATCGCGGATACCGACATCCTGCGCTCGCGCGCCGGTGCGCAGTTGCGCGGCGTCAACACCGCTGTGGTCACCGGAACCGAGGGAGGGTCGACCTCAACGCTGACCACGGGTGGCGGCCCGGGCGGCACTTCGGGCGGCGCCGGCGGCGCGGGTTCGGGTAACTCCGGCCTGGTGCTGTCCACCAACGGCGCCGGCCCCACGCCGGAAGCCCTCGATCCCAGCGTTACCGGCGCCATCAAGTTCGACCGCCAGCGTCAGGTTTCAACCAACTTTTTCTCCGGCGGCACCAGCTCCACAAACACCTACAACTTCGCCTACACGCAGGGCTTTGTCACCGGCACTAGCTACGAAATGGACCTGAACAACACCTATGCCACCACCTCGAATGGCATCACCCTGTTCAGCCCGCAGATCACCGCCAACTTCAAGATGACCCTTACCCAGCACCTGCTCTACGGGGCCGGCATCTGGGTGAACAAGCGCTTCATGTATCAGGCGCTCAACGACCGCCGTATCACCGATTCGAGCTTCCGCCAGCAGATTCTCTACACCACCAATCAGGTAGAGAGCATCTACTGGGGCCTGGTAAGCGCGTACGAGGATGTGCAGGCCAGGGAGCGCGCCCTGGCTCAGAGCACCAAGCTGCTCGACGACAACAAGAAGCAGCTCGAGATCGGCACCCTGGCCCCGCTCGACGTGGTCAACGCCCAGTCCACCGTGGCCACCGACCAGCAGGCGCTCATCAGCTCGCAGAGCAGCCTGAACTACCAGCAGCAGATCATCAAGCAGGCCATCGCGCGGAACCTGAACGACCCGGCGCTGGTGGCGGCGGCGGTGATTCCCACCGATCGCGTCAGCACCGAGGAGCTGCCGGAAGAGACGCAGCCGATCGACGACCTGGTGCAGACGGCTTTCCGGCAGCGGCCGGAGCTGGAGCAGGCCGTGTTGCAGCTGAAGAACAACGAGATCACGCTGCGCGGCGCGCGCAACGCGCTGATGCCCACCTTCGATGTTTACGGCTTCCTGGCCGGCACCGGCATCGCCGGCTCCATCAACCCGAATTGCAACAAGCAATTCAACGGCAGCGCTTGCGACTCCAAGGCCTCCTCCGGCTGGGGAACGGCGGCCGACAACGCCTTTAACCTCAGCTCGCCGGATAAGGGGGTCGGCTTCAACCTGCAGATTCCCATCCGCAACCGGGCGGCGCAGGCCGACCAGGCTCGTTCGCTCCTGGAGTACCGGCAGGCCGAGCTGCGGCTGGAGCAGCTCTACACGCAGATCCGCATGCAGGTGGTCAACGCCCAGTTCGCCATGACCAACGACCGCGCGCAGGTCAAAGCCGCCGTCGCCGCCGAGCAGTATGCGAAACAGAGCCTCGATTCCGAGGTGAAGAAGCTTCGCCTGGGCGCCTCGACCACGGCCAATGTGCTGCTGCAGGAGCGCAACCTGGCCACGGCGGAGAACAACCTGATCTCTGCCAACGCGGCATATGCCAAGGACCGCGCCGGCCTCTACCAGGTGCTGGCCTCGACGCTGCAGCACTACGGCATCAACCTCGGCGAAGCGGCTACGGGCGACATCAAGTCGGCGCCAATGGTCCCAGGCCTCAAGCCGGCCGCCAAGTAAACCCACCCCGTCCGCGGCCCGCACGCTGGGCCGCAGACGACAAGGACAAAGC